>DASZVM010000487.1:0-12649 GCA_035547295.1 Puia sp.
GCCGTCAGCAGGGGAATGATCTTTAAATAGCGAACAAAAGAATCAGGATAGCCATGTATCAGTAAGATGGGCATCCTTCCCTCTCCTTTCCCGTGTATAAAATGAAGACCAAAAGCGTCCCCCAAAGCCCGCATATTCATCCGGAAATGAGCAAATGTATTCAGGTATTCCTGCTGTTCGTACCAGTCGAAACCATGTCCCCAATGGGTGCATAGTTCATGCAGATATTCCTTGTTGGTACCGTATGCCCAGCCGCTGTCCTCTATTTCGTCCGGCCAGCGGGCCCGTCCCAATCTTTCCCTCAGATCATCGATAATAAAAGGTGAAATGGCGATATGGAATTTTTCGATAGACATGGCGGTGATTTTTGGGCATCCATGCAAAAACTTTACCACCCTTATAAGCTGACTATCAACGCATACTAACTCTCGCCAGTTCGAACCATTCCACACTGGCCTCCCGGGTGCGATGATCCAGGAATCCGCCGGTAAGCCGGCTGACGTGAAAATTGGGAAATTGCTGCAACGGCTCTACCCGGAAGCCCTTACGGTAAAGGGTATCCGAATATTCCTTTGTGATAAAGAACACGGCCGGCCCCTGCCGCAGGACGGAGGGAAAGCTATCCGGAGGAAGCCGTTGTACGGCGCAGGGACTGTAAAACCCGATGGAGTAATTGTCGGGACCTTTCTCCGGCATGTAGACGACCTTGCAGTCAGGGAGCTGATGCCGCAGATAGTCGCCCGCGATCATGCCCGCCTGGTATTGAAGTATCGCCGGGTACAAACAGCAATTGACAAATGTAAAGGTAAGCAGGGCCATCCAGCAGCTGCGGCCAAAAATATCAGGCAACGAAATTCCAGACTGTCCGGCTTCGGAAAGCGTATCCCGGCGGAACAGGCGAAAAGGCAGGACCGACAGCACCAGGATAACCGCTATTATCAACGGCCATCCCGGAAAATGATACAGCCAGCAGAGAAAAAGCAGCAGGAGTGGTAAAAGAATGGTGATGATCCCTTGTACGGTGCTCACGGCACGGTTGGCGGCCCTGCGATGGATATGATAAAGCCAGTCGGCTGTCAGTATCGAAAAGAAGGGAAAGAGGATATTCAAATAATGCGGCAGCTGGAACCGGGATAGCGAGAACATGGCAAAGCTCAGCACAGCCCCGCCAAAGCAGATAAGATCGCCGGGGAACGCCCCGCGGCGTACTTTCCGGAACACGGCCGCATACAGCAACAACGACCAGGGCAAAAAAGCCCACAGCAGCGTGTGAAAATAAAAGAAGACATCCCCGTTCCCCTTGATGGGGCCTGTGTTGAAGAAACGACCGAACTGACTGTCCCAAAAGAAAAAGCGGATACCCGAAACGCCTGTACGGCCAAACACTATTTTTTCAGGATGAAGGTCAAACTGTTTGTAAAGACAATACAATTCCGGGGTAATGAACAGACCGATAAGCAACAGGGCGATCCACCAGCGGATATCCAAGAATTGCTTCCATTCTTTTCCAACGATCCAATCCAGGATAAAGCCGCCGCCGATGGTCGCCAGGACAAACGGTCCCTTGGTCATCATGGCGCAGGCCGTCAGGAGCGAGCCTGCTATCAGATGCATGCCGGACTTCGACCGTGACCGCGAGACCTTGTAAAAATGATAGACCGCGCCAATAACCAGGCCTGTAAGATAAGGCTCCGCCCTTACATCATTGTTGGAGATCACCAGGTGGGCCGCGGAGACATAGATAAGCACCGACAGTTGCGCCGTACCCTTTCCATATATATCCTTCGCCATGCGATAAACGTACCAGCCGCCCGCGGCCCAAAATAACAGCGCCGGCAATTTGTATGCAAAGCTGTTCACGCCAAAGGTCCGGAAGCTGATTGCCGCCATCCAAAAAGGGAAATGAGGTTTGTCGAGCCAGTCCTTTCCTTCGACACGAAGGTTGATAAGATCCCCTGTTTCAGCCATCGTACGGGAGATCATGGCATACAGCGCACCGTCAGGCTCGATGATGCGAACGAAGAGACCGCTGATATTCACCAGTATGGCAGGCAGCAAAAGCCTGACGAACCATTTGTTCAGCCACTGTTCCCAGTCAGCGCTATGAGGATCGATCATCAATTTGTATTCCCGGGCACTTTTTTAAACCATCCAATGAAGTTGAGTCTGCTATCGCTTCTTCTGTCCCACAGGTAAGTAAAGATACGGGACAGGCCGTAGCCGGTGAGCCACCCGGTGCAGGAACCGACAAGGATATCGAAAGGATAATGTTTGCCTACATATATCTGCGCATAGCAAATGGCGGCAGCCCAGACGTAAAGCCCCCACCACTTCCTTCCACCCATGGTACGGATGGCAAAATACCAGAAAGCAGCCAGACCAAAATGATTGGCCGCATGAGAAGAAGGCATGGAGTACAACCCGCCGCAATCCACCAGCATCCTGATCGTCTGCGCCATATCAGGTTCATGACAGGGACGAAGCCGTCCGAAAAAAGGTTTCATTATCTGGGCTGTAAGGCTGTCGGTGATCGCAAAAGTGAGCAGGCTTAAAACAATGAACGTCCATGCCTGTCCTTTGGCATATCGCAGAGAATAATACAGCATGAAAACATAGAAGGGTACCCAGGTATACGGATCGCGCAGGATCGGGGCCACAATGTCCAGCACAGCATGATCCGAGTCATGCTGGATCAGCGTGAATAAGACCTTGTCGATATGATCCAGCCATTCAAAGAAGCTCATACGGACTGATTTGATGCCGGCTAAGCTAACATATGCATGTGACCGCCGGGTTGCCGGGGTATTATGGTTCCGTTAAGGATACCCGGGCATACCAATTGCTGATAATATAGAATTAATCTTCCGTTAAACATGTGGTCATACGTCCGGGCTACCTTTGATAAACCCATTATAATGAAGACTTTCTTAATTCTTCTGGCGACTTTGTCCCTCTTCACCGGCGGAAACGCCCAGTCTCGGGGTAAAGGATCATCCCGGCATCTTTTCGTTATCACCATTGACGGAGTAAGATGGCAGGAAATATTCAAAGGAGCCGACCCTTCGCTGGTCGCCGACGAAGAGTATGTAAAGGATACGGCCCTTACACGGGAGCTATACTGGGATTCTACCACAGACCTGCGCAGACGCCGGCTGATGCCTTTTTTCTGGAACACGCTTGCAAAAAAAGGCGTTTTGCTGGGCAACCGCTCCTTCGACAACAAGGTCAATGTAAAGAACTTCTATAAGATATCTTATCCGGGGTACAATGAGATCTTTACGGGGCATACGGACGCTTTTATAAGTCCTAACCTGGCTATCAATAATAAGAACATCAATGTGCTGGAATATCTCAACTCCACAAATGCCTATCACGGGAAGGTGGCCGTTTTCACCTCCTGGAGCGTTTTCCCTTATATATTGAATGAATCCCGCAATGGATTGCCCATCAACAGCGGCTATGAAAAACTGAATGAGGACAATGACCAGGAAGCCGACCTCATCGACAGCGTTCAGGGGAATATGGCAGAGACGCATACCCGCCATGATCAGCTGACTTACCTTAGCGCAAGGGAATACATCCGGCAACATCATCCGTCTGTAGTATTCCTCGGGCTGGGGGAGACGGATGAGTGCGCCCATGCCGGAAGATATGACCTCTATCTGCAGCACGTTGCCGATGCCGACAGGATGATAGCCGAACTTTGGTATGCCGTCCAGACGGACCCCTATTATAAGGACAGCACGACCTTTCTTATCACCACCGACCATGGCAGGGGGCGGAAACCCAATAAATGGACTACCCATGGATTCTGGGCAAAAGGGTCGGGGGATATCTGGCTGGCCATGCTGGGACCGGACATCTCCCCTGAAGGTGAGCTGAAAGGCCGGTCCCAGGTGTATCAAAAACAGCTGGCAGCCACCATGGCAGCCGTGCTTGGAGACCCCTCCGGAAAGGGGCATCCTCCGGGCAGACCCATCATCCTTCCCCATCCGGCAGAGACGCCCGGCCTGGCGGCAGGGCCGCAATTCGGCCGCTGAGAACACCATAACTTAACACAAAAGCCTTATTGCAAATGGGTAAATAGCTTATTTTCGCCCAAATTTCTCTGCATGGGTTTTAATTCAATCGTTCAACTCTTTACCCCCAAAGACCGCGTTTTCTATTCCCTGTTTGAAGAAGTAGCCGAAGGCGTCGGAAGAATGGGGAAATTGATCAAGGAAGTAGTGGCTGAGCCCGATTTTGACAAACGGGCATCCGTCATTTCCCAGGTGGAAGATCAGGAACATGTCAACGATGATCTTACCCACCGCGTATTCACCGAGTTAGGCAGGAACTTCATCACGCCTTTCGACCGGGAGGATATCCACTATCTTGCCAGTTCGCTGGACGATATCTGCGATTATATCTACGCCACTACCAAAAAGATCAATTTCTACAAGGTAAACCCCAACGATACGGGCATCCAGAAGATGGCCGATCTCATCGAACAAGGTACGGCCCAGATCCGTATTGCTGTAAGGGAGCTCCGCAATATGCGGGACATGCGCAAGATCACGGATGCGCTGGTCAAGGTCAACAGCATCGAGAACCAGGCGGACGACATCTTCGATCTTAGCATCGAGCGCCTGTTCGAGACAGAGGCTGACGCCAAGGAAGTTATAAAAAAGAGAGAGATCTACCAGGTCATGGAGATCGTCACCGATAAATGTGAGGATGCTGCCAACGTAATAGAATCCATCATTATTAAATACGCCTGATAGGTTATGAGCTTTCTGATCGTTATTATCATCCTGGCCCTGGTGTTCGATTATATCAATGGATTTCATGACGCAGCCAATTCAATAGCGACCATCGTTTCGACAAAGGTGCTGACCCCTTTTCAGGCAGTGCTTTGGGCGGCAGTTTTCAATTTTGCCGCTTTTTTTATCTCCCGTTATATCATCGGGGAGTTCAAGATCGGCAATACGATCGCCAGCTCCGTCAATCCCGGGTTTATCAACCTGGAAGTGATCTTTTCAGGCCTGATAGCCGCCATTTGCTGGAACCTCCTTACCTGGTGGTTCGGCATCCCTTCCAGCTCTTCCCACACACTGCTGGGAGGCTTTATGGGTGCGGCGCTGGCGCATGCAGGAGCGCTGTCGAAGGGTGGGGTCGATGTCATCAATTATGCGAAGGTGATCCCGGCCTTCCTTTTTATCTTTCTGGCGCCCTTCATCGGTATGATCGTCGGCTTTATTATTACCATCATTATCCTCAACGTCTGCCGCCGGGCCAACCCCTACAGGGCCGACAATTGGTTCAGACGGCTGCAGCTGCTGTCTTCAGCCCTGCTCAGCCTGGGCCATGGAGGCAACGACGCTCAAAAAGTAATGGGGATCATCGGTGCAGCTATGATCTTCTATCAAAAATCTCAAGGTCATGAAATGACCTTTATGCAATTTGTCAATGCCAATATGTGGGTGCCGCTGGCCAGCTTTACGGCCATTGCCCTGGGTACCATGAGCGGCGGCTGGAAGATCGTAAAGACCATGGGCACCAGGATCACAAAGGTCACTCCCCTGGAAGGAGTAGCTGCCGAGACAGCAGGCGCTGTCACTTTGTTCCTCACTGAAAACCTCGGTATCCCCGTGAGCACCACGCACACGCTCACAGGCTCCATCGTCGGGGTGGGCGCTACCCGCCGGCTGTCCGCTGTACGTTGGGGAGTTACCGTCAGTCTGCTCTGGGCCTGGATCCTGACGATACCCGTCAGCGCGCTGCTGGCCGCCGTCGTTTATTTTATCATCAGCCTCGTACGCTAAGCCCCTTATCCACGCAAACGATTGTGGCAAACGATTGTCCGAAAGCATGAATAAATCATGGCCGGTTAACATTTCTTTGCTATTTTCGGGGGATTTTAGCGTAGGACCATCAGTCCTATATAATTGATAACCAACAGAGCCAATCTACTATGAAGGGAATTATCCTGGCCGGGGGATCCGGTACGCGTCTGCACCCGATCACTTATGCCATCAGCAAGCAGATCATGCCCGTGTACGATAAACCCATGATCTATTATCCTCTTTCTACCCTTATGTTAGCCGGCATCCATGAAATACTGATCATTTCCACCCCCCACGACCTCCCCTTATTTAAAAAATTATTCGGGGACGGTTCGCAGCTGGGGCTGCAATTCTCCTATGCCGAACAGCCTTTGCCCAATGGACTCGCACAAGCCTTTGTCATCGGGGCGGACTTCGTCGGCAAGGACCCGGTGGCCCTGGTGCTGGGAGACAATATATTCTATGGCGCCGGCCTCGGCAAGCAGCTGGAAAAAAATGCCAATCCCGATGGCGGCATCGTATACGCTTACCAGGTCAGCGATCCTGAACGTTATGGCGTCGTAGCGTTCGACCAGGACAATAAAGCCATTTCCATCGAAGAAAAACCCGCAAAACCCAAAAGCAATTACGCTGTACCCGGTCTTTATTTCTATGACAACTCGGTTGTGGACATTTCGAAAAAGCTAAAACCTTCCGCCCGGGGCGAATACGAGATCACGGACGTCAACAGGGAATACCTCAGACAGGGGAAATTAAAAGTGTCCATCCTTGACAGGGGCACCGCCTGGCTGGACACCGGGACCTTCGATTCCCTGATGCAGGCATCCCAGTTCGTACAGGTCATCGAACAAAGACAGGGCATCAAGATCGCCTGCATAGAGGAAATAGCCTACCGGAAAGGCTTTATCGACAGACAACAGCTGGAAAAGATGGCGCAACCTTTGTTGAAGAGCGGTTATGGTCAGTATCTTATCAATTTAATTCATCAATAAATACCCTAATAATTTACCCTGGCTATGGAGAAAATACTTGTCACCGGCGGATGCGGTTATATAGGCAGTCACACGATAGTGGACCTTATTACAAACGGGTTCGAAGTGATCTGCGTGGATAATAACGTCCGGTCTTCCCCCAGAGTGCTGGAAGGCGTGGAGAAGATCACAGGCAAAAAGGTCAAGAACTATAAAGTGGATCTCTGTAATTATGATGACACCTATGCTATATTCCAGGAAAATGAGAATATAGCCGGCATCATTCATTTCGCGGCCTACAAGGCGGTAGGCGAGTCGGTGGAGCAGCCCCTGATGTATTTCGAGAACAACCTGCTTTCCCTGATCAACCTGCTGAAGTGCGTACAGGAGTTCGACATCCCCCATTTTGTATTCTCCTCCTCCTGTACGGTGTACGGCAATCCGGATGTGATCCCCGTGACGGAGCTGACGCCGCCCAAACCCGCCGAGTCGCCCTACGGATACACCAAGCAGATGGGCGAACAGATCATCAATGAATTTTCAAAGGCAACGACGCATACGAGAAGCATCCTCCTGCGCTATTTCAATCCGGTGGGCGCTCATCCCTCCATCCTCATCGGTGAGATGCCCATCGGCAGACCGGCCAACCTGGTGCCCGCCATCACACAGACGGCCATCGGCAAGCTGCCGCAAATGACCGTCTATGGCGATGATTATCCCACCCGCGACGGCTCTTGTATCCGCGACTTTATCCATGTCAGCGACATTGCGCATGCACATACGCTTGCCATTCAATATATGCTGGCGGGAAAAATGAAAAAGGCGGCTGAAGTTTTCAACCTCGGGACGGGTAATGGGGTTACCGTGCTGGAGGCCATCAAGGCCTTTGAAAAGGTCAGCGGAGTAAAGCTGAACTACCAGATAGGCCCCCGGCGCCCCGGAGATGTAATAGCCATCTATGCCAACAACGACCTGGCCCGGCAGCAGCTTGGCTGGCAGACGGAGTTCGGGCTGGAGGACATGATGTCCACCGCCTGGAAATGGGAGCAGAAATTGAAGGCCGACGAGAAGTTCTACAACGGAAAATTTTCCGAGCTGAACTAAAATTTTGCCGTTAATTTGCATCACCAAACGAGGGACCGCTGGTCCCTAAATCCATATTTCAATCATTTCTCAATCCTGATTCATGTTAAAAGAGATTCAAGTCACCGGCAATAAGGACACCAGAAGCGGTTTTGGAGATGGCATCGCTGAAGCAGCCCGTAAAAACCAAAATATCGTAGCATTGACAGCCGACCTGGCCGGCTCGATGAAACTGAATCAGTTCATAAAAGAATTCCCCGAACGTTTTGTACAGTGCGGTATCGCAGAGGCCAATATGATCGGCATTGCAGCCGGGCTGACCATCGGAGGAAAAATACCTTATACCACCACATTCGCCAATTTCTCCACGGGCCGGGTCTATGACCAGATCCGCCAGTCCGTGGCCTATTCCGGTAAGAACGTAAAGATCTGCGCCTCCCATGCAGGCGTTACCCTCGGGGAGGACGGCGCTACCCACCAGATACTGGAAGACATCGGCCTGATGAAAATGCTTCCCGGCATGTCCGTGATCGTACCCTGCGACTACGCACAGACAAAAGCGGCAACTATGGCTATCGCCGATTATGTCGGACCGGTGTACCTCCGCTTCGGCCGCCCCGTATGGCCCATTTTCACCGATAAGCTTCCCTTCGAAATGGGCAAAGCCCAGGTATTTTCCGAAGGCACGGACGTTTCCATCTTCGCCTGCGGCCATCTGGTATGGAAAGCGATAGAAGCCGGCAGGATCCTGGAAGAAAAAGGTATTTCCGTAGAAGTGATCAATATACATACGATCAAGCCGCTGGATACCGCCGCCGTGATCAGATCCATCCAGAAGACCCGCTGCGCAGTGACGGCCGAAGAACACAATATCATCGGTGGGCTTGGTGACGCAATTGCACAGGTGGCCGCCAGACATCTGCCGACCCCTATTGAATATGTAGGCACGAATGACACATTCGGAGAAAGTGGCACCCCCACCGAGCTCCTTAAAAAATATGGCCTCGATACGCCGAACATCGTTGCGGCGGCTGAAAAGGTCATAGCCAGGAAAAATAAATAAGACGCCTATGGGGGTGACTATCCATGATGCGGAATTGCTAATTCAATTCAGGAACCCTGACACCAAGGAGAAAGCCTTCACTGCTATCATAAAAAAATACCAGGAAAAGCTGTATTGGCATATCCGTCGTATGGTCGTAGACCACGAGGACGCCAATGACGTATTGCAAAACGTTTTCATACGCGTATGGAATGGCTTGGAGAATTTCCGGGAGGATAGCCAGCTCTATACCTGGTTATACAGGATCGCCACCAATGAATGCCTCAGCTTCCTGGACCAGCAGAAAAGGAAATCAGCCTTACCCCTGGATGAGTCGGAATCCGGCTTGAGTAACAAGATATTGGCGGACAAGCACTTCGATGCCAACAAGCTGGAGTGGAAGCTTCAAATGGCGATCCAACAACTCCCTGAAAAACAGCGACTTGTATTCAATCTGCGATATTACGATGAGATGCCCTACGAGGAAATGAGCCGGGTGCTGGAAACTTCCGAAGGCGCGCTGAAAGCATCTTATCACCATGCAGTGAAAAAAATTGAGGATTATATCCTGAATCATTAAACTTTAACTACCTCACCGGGTCTGAAAAGTACATGCAACTGAAGAAAGAAATATTGGAAGAATTGGGGCAGCTGAGCATGGTGGTAGCCGGGATCCCCCGGCAAATGCCTTTTGAGGTACCGGAAGAGTATTTTACGGCATTCTCTGAAAAGATGCTTAACCTCCTGACCCAGGATTCTGAAGACCGCCCACTAGCCCCCGAATGGGGTAAAAAGCCTGTTTTCAGCGTCCCGGGAGGCTATTTTGAGGGTTTTGCCGCACGGATGATGGACAGGATAAAGATGGGGACAGCCCAGGGGGAGCAGACATCAACCCCGGCTCCTATGCCGGTGGAAGACGACGTGCGGAAAGAGCTGGCCGGACTTTCCCTTTTACTGAGCGGGATTGACAAAAAAATGCCCTACCAGGTACCGGAAGGGTATTTCGATACATTGGAGGCCATAGTCGAGGAACCCGGTCTTTCTCCCCTGATGGCTGGATTGAAAGGTATGACAGCCTACCAGGTCCCCGAAGGATATTTCGAGCGTCTTCCGGAGATCGTATCAGCAAGGGTACGGCTGGCCAGGGTCATTTCCATAAGCCGGCAAAAAAGGGTCTGGTGGCAGTATTCGGCAGCAGCCGTTGTCGCAGCCTTTGTCTTTACCATTGGCTGGCTGCGTCTGCATACCCCCTCCGGTAAACAGGGGATAAACAATATAGATGTGGCGCAAAGCCTCGCCAAGGTCAGCGACCAGGACATCCAAAGCTACCTGGATAACCAGGACAACCATATGGCGCAGATCCAGCAGGATGATGTCACTGGTAATAGCACAGCTTCGTTGGAGTTCTCGGACAATGATGTAAAAAGCTTTTTAGGGGATGTTTCCGATAATGATCTGAGTCAGTATATGGAGGAGCATGGCGATCTTAAAGATTATCCAACGAATTAAGAGCGATCATGATTAAAAAATTACTATCCGTATTGATCTTACTGGGCTGGTTCGCCCTCCCCGGCCTGGCCCAGGGAGGACAAAGGCAACGCCCCGGAGCCTCCCTGGAAACCATGAAGATCGCTTTTATCTCAAAGCGGCTGGACCTTACCCCCGAAGAGGCGGAACGTTTCTGGCCTATTTACAACCGGTATGCAGCCGAGGTCAGAAAAGCCTATATATCCTACCGCGACCGTCAGAACGAGATCGAGCTGGACGAATCCCTTTTGAATATCAGAAAGAAATATAACACCGAATTTACCAAGGCCCTCTCCCCCGAAAAGGTCAACCAGTTCTTCAGGGCCGAAAAAGATTTTGCCGGCTTTGTCCAGAAGGAAATGCAGCGAAGGCAAATGCAGCGAAGACCCTTCAACGGGCAGTAACCCCCTGGTAATCCTCCAATAGACCGCTATTTTTTACTTATTGACCGATTAATTTTATTGGAGGGTAGTCTATTGACGATATTTGAAGCTGGTGTTTTTCATAGGTTAGCAACGGCCGGCTCTTTCCAGGGCAGGCCTTTTTTACGGGCAGCCTACGGATACACCGGCGTCTTCACATCATGGTAGAACAGGAAGTTCCACCCCTCCCGTCTTCCCTCCTCCCACCACTGCTGCCTCAGTTCCATCGCTTTTTTGCCGTCATAGTCATATTTTGCCACGAACCGGCTTTTCATCTGCTGCAGCTGCGGGGCTACATCCCCCCCGAAAAATGCCGTTTCTCCCCCATCCACGATCCGGAATACCTGGTGATAAGGACAATGTGCGCCCGTCACTTCATACCTGATATAACCGTCCAGCACACCGGTGGTTTCGTCCAGGAATACAGCCTTCGAAGCGTCCTTCAGCACGTCCAGCTCTTCCGTGATATATGAAGTAGGCCCCTTTTCATACGCATATGCCAGCTCTTTACGCTGAACGTAGTACGTAGCAGATGGAAAAGAAAGCTCCCGGACACCGGGCCGGTCTTTCACTTCCCTGCTGATGCCGCCCGCATGATCTTTATGCAAATGACTCATCAATACCTTGGTGACCTTCGCCGGATCGATACCTGCCGCACGAAGGTTGCGATGGATCTGTAATTCCCCGTCTATCTCAAACCCCAGTCCCGTATCCAATACCAGGACATCCTCGGCAGTGACGACGGCAAAGGGCTGTACCTCTACCAGCAGGCTGCCCACAGGACGCTGCTGCAGATCATCCTTCGCCGTATCGAACGGGACAAATAATTTGGTCTTATCTATAGTGAAAGCGCCTTCGGAGAGAGGGATGATCTTCATAGTGCAAAGGTAGCTCTTAAGCTCTTAACGCAATACCATCTGCCTGTCCGCATCCAGGCGCACCAGGATAAAAAGCATGACGCTAAAGGTCAGCAGGCTCGTCCCTCCATAGCTGATAAAGGGCAACGGTATCCCGATGACAGGCGCCAGCCCCACCGTCATGCAAACATTGATGACGATGTGGAAGAACAGCACGCTCGCGACCCCGTAAGCATAACACCGGCTGAATACGCTTCGCTGCCGCTCGGCAACCGAGACGATCCGCATGAGCAATAAGATATAGATCCCTAAAAACACGATGCTCCCTACAAAACCAAAACCTTCCCCGATGGTACAAAAGATAAAGTCGGTCTTCTGCTCGGGCACAAAATCATAACGGGTTTGCGTACCCTTCAGCAACCCCTTTCCAATAAGACCGCCGCTGCCTATTGCGATCTTACTCTGTTTGACATTGTAGTTATTATCCTTCTTCTTGCCTTTTTGCTCGTTCTCCAGCGCCGCCTCGGCAGCCCGGTCCTTGGGGACATAATCTTTCCCGATGGCATCATAGATACGTTTGACCTGGTAGGGCTTGAATACATGATCGAAGGCGAATGGGACGACAAACCGCTGCACGCCCACACAAACAAACCAGATACCCACGATGAGGAAAAGGACGCTGCGGTTCCGTTTTACCTGCCTCCGGAGAATATAAATGGCCAGCAGGGCAATGGCCGTAAGTATGATGGCCAGGGTATTGGGCTCCAGCAGCAGCGTCGCCACTACCAGGACGGCAAAGCTAAACCCGATCACCAGCACGGAAGGAGGCAGCCCCTCCCTGAACATGACGAGGAAGAAAGAGAAATACACCAGGGAAAGACCCGTCTCCTTTTGCATGATGCTGAGCATCGCCGGGGCCAGC
>DASZVM010000488.1:0-5087 GCA_035547295.1 Puia sp.
TCTGGGCCGGGCGTCGAAGTATGCCGCACTGGCCTTGAAATGCAGAGCCGCCTTGTATGCTGGCAGCATCGCTGAATTCGGCACTGTTCAATTGGATGGGGTTGCCGGCATCCCTGCCGATAAGGCTGCCACCTATTATCAGACGGCTTATGATGCCGCGGATGTCATCATGAAAAGCAATAAATATGCGCTGTATAATAATGATGCGGACAAGGTGACGAATTTCAGGAACCTGTTCCTGGTGAAGAATAACAGCGAAGCCATTTTTGTCAAGCGGCATGATAATGTAAATAATTTTACGGGCGGCAATGGCTGGAGCATCGACTTTTTCAACTGTCCCCGTCCCCAGGCGTGGTCCCGTGGTCTTTATGATCAGGCCTACCTGGAGCTGGCGGAATCCTTCGAGCATGTGGATGGTACGCCCGGCACCCTGGACAGAACGGCTGTTCAGCAGGGCTTATGGACGACGGAAGACCTGTGGGCGAACAAGGACCCCCGCTTCTTTGCTACGTTCTATACGCAGAATTCGATGTGGAAAGGTTCAAAGCTTGACTTTCACCGGGGCATCCGGCTGCCGGACGGTACCATTCAAACGGACGGATCCTACAACGGTACGCTGGCCAATGGCGACCAGGATTATGAAGGCACCTGCATCGGCATCCTGAAATACCTGGATGAAAGCCACGATAATATGGCGGGCGCCAACAGCGGATGGCCCACCTCTTCACAGGATTGGCAGATATTCAGATATGGGGAAGTATTGTTGAACTATGCCGAGGCCGCTTTTGAGCTTGGCAAGCCGGCGGATGCCCTGGATGCGATCAACCAGATAAGGAACAGGGCGGGCATTGCTCTCCTGACCTCTGTCACACGGGATCAGATCCGTCATGAACGCAGGGTCGAGCTGGCTTTTGAAGGGCATCGTTACTGGGACCTGAGAAGATGGAGGACCGCAGTCACCGATCTGTCGAAGACATGGTCAGGGATCAGGTATGTGCTGGATATTGCAACGGGTAAATACAAGATCATTATCGTCAACAATATCGATGGCGCATCCAACGTGCCTCAGTTCAGGCCGGAAAATTATTATTTTCCCATTACTATTGCACGAACCAGCAATAACCCTAACCTAGTGGAAAATCCCGGGTATTGAGTGTTTTTTAAAGTAAATATTATGTATAAAAAGAGCCTTTGGTCTGTGCTGCCTTTAGCATGTAGCATCCTTATCCTGTCGGTGGGCAAGGTAACCGCCCAAAACAACCGGCAGGCGTCAAAAAAGAAATACGATGTAGCCGCATTCCTTTATCCGGCCTATGTAAGCGATGATCCCCGTCTTCGACCCCTGTGGAATTCGGGCATCGGTGAATGGGAGACGGTAACAACCATGCAGACAAGGTACCCGGGTCATTACTGGGACAGAAAGCCTTTATGGGGTACGGTGAATGAAGCAGACCCCGCGATCATGAGCATGGAGATCAACGAAGCCACCAAGCATGGGATCAATGTCTTTATTTTCGACTGGTACTGGTACGATGACCGGCCCTTTATGGAAACCACGCTGGACAGCGGATTCCTCAGAGCCGACAATGTAAGCAAGATGAAATTTTACCTGATGTGGGCCAACCATGATGCCACCAATCTTTGGGATACGCGGTTGAATAAGATAAATGACGGTAACATACTCTGGCAGGGGAAAGTCAGCAGGGATGAATTCGAAAGCATCTGCAAACGGAATATTGAAAAGTATTTTAAGCTTCCGCAGTATTATAAGATCGATGGCAAGCCGGTGTTCATGATCTACGATGTGCCGCAGCTGATAGCGGGGCTGGGAGGTGTTGAACAGACGGCTGCGGCCCTAAAATGGTTCAAGGAGGAAACAAAGAAGGCTGGTTTCCCGGGATTGGAGCTTCAGCTGACCATGTGGTCCCAGAATGTCAATTACAGCGGGGTCGACGGTAGCAAGACAAAGAACCCGCAGAATGATTTTGTAAAAAAGCTGGGGTTCACCAGCGCTACCCATTACCAGTTTGCTCATTTTGTGAATGTCAACGATGACTATCTGAATATCATCGATAAGGTGAAAAAAGAGTGGGCCCGTATCGATACGGCATTCGAGCTGACCTATTACCCCCATGTCAGCATCGGATGGGACAATAGTCCCCGGATAGGGAAGAGCGCGGTCATGAAGAACAATACGCCGGCGAACTTTGCCAAGGCGCTGCAAATGGCAAAAGACTATGTGGATGCGCACCCCCATCAGGCTCCTTTGATCACGATCAACAGCTGGAATGAATGGACGGAGACGAGCTATCTGGAGCCGGACAATGTGTATGGATACGGCTACCTGGATGCGGTGAAGAGCGTGTTTGGAGAGTGACCATGAGCTTTCAGACCATCCGGGTTATGTAATCTTGAAAAATTCTATTATTTTAGCCGTGTGAGACCCGGCCTATCCCTTATCGTTTGTCTTTTTCTTTCCTTTTTCAGGTGGAGCTATGCGCAAATGCCGCCTGTTACCAAACCCAGACCTGTCTTATCGGCGGATGCACGCGATGAAACTTCTTTTTTTCATAAAATATTAGAGCAAAGTAACCAGCGGCAACAACCGACGGTTGGGCCGATCAAGGGGCAGGTCAAGGGAGTTGAAAAGCCGGGCCGTCTTATAAGGACTTCCGCGAGACCGTTGGGAGCGCCCAGCTGTATCGATACAACGGCGCATATCCTTACCACGGAAGCTCCGGACGTTCTGGGTGTGGACTTTATCACGAAGACACGAGATGGAAATGTTCTGGCGCCCGGATTCCGATATTCTGTCACACCTCCGTATTATCAATCCCCTTATCTGGTGAAATATACTCCGCAGGGAGATATCGTGTGGGCAAGATCCTTCGATGGCCTGGGTTCTTATCCGATAGATCGTGCCTATGCTTATATATGTTTTGAATTAAATGACGGCTCATTGCTGTTGATAGGGGAAGTGGATATTCCGGAAGCATTTAACGGCAGGCAGGAACTGGCCATGTGGAAGCTGGATGCCGGCGGCAATCTTCTCTGGGCGCAGACGGATAGCTGTACGATCTGGGAGCAATACAGCGGAGGGCTGCAGGTGATGGACTTCGTCCAGGACGGTGTCGGCAATATTTATCTTGCGGGGAATCAGCGGGCAACAGATGCTATAAGCACCCATACTTTTGTATTGAAAATGGACCCCGGGGGCAACATTATATGGGATAAAAGCTTTGCTGCGCGGGCTTCTTCCTGTTATGGTCTGATGTGGACAGGGAATGAGCTGTCGCTGATAGCCTCCAACCAGGGCGGAACAAATTTTGTCTGGTGTCTGAAGCTCGATCCGGCTACGGGTGATACGATCCGATCGCGGGCGTGGATCCCTGATTATGGAGCGAATTCATCCTGGTATGCGATTACCACTGTAGGGAAAGCCTGTCAGCTGGCGAATGGGAATATCGCGGTATACGGTCCGGTGCTGAACGATCTGGGTCAGATCATCGACCCGCAGGTACACGGTGCGGTGGCGGAATTCGACCAGTCCTTTAATTTCATACGGGGGTGGATGCTCCGGTCCAATGCAAAATCCAATTATTATAACACCGTGCTCACAGAGCATCCCTCGGGGAGAATATCCTATACCTACATGACATATGCCAACAGCTACGATGAAGATATCTTATATGGCGCGATCGAACAGGGGCAGATCATAAAGGAGCGGCTCGTTCAACAGCGAAACCGCAGCAGTGCGTGGACATCCAATTTCGTCTATTTCCCGGGGAATGAGGATATCCTCGTTCAGTATTTTGGCGACCCGATAAGAAATATCACCGGCCAGGAATTCATACGATTGCATGACAGCGACACCAGCAGCGTCTGCAGCGGGAGAGATACGGCTATCAGCTGGCTGGAGCCTTATGTAATGACGCCTATGCCTTATTATCGATGGGAGTCGATTGCCAGCAACACCTTTCGAAAGACCGCTCGTCCCATGCCGCCCCCGGTAGACAGGAGCCCGCCACAGGAGACTGCCTGCAAAGTGCCGTCCTTCTGTACTTCCCTTCAGCTGTCGGCAGACCTGGATAAAGTATGTGCCGGGACGCCAGTGGTTTTCACCTGTCGTAGGAACCCTGAGTGCGGGAGCCGTCCAACCTGGGTGTTTGATACCACCAACCTGCAGTCCTACAGCATACCTGACGACAGCACCCTATGGCTGGTGTACAGGGACCAATTTAAAGGGAATGTATCCGCCACGATGAATGGCACCTGCAGCAACCTCAGCGACTTCAAACTATTGACGGTGACGGCAGCAGACAAACCTGTCGTGTTAGGAGCGGACGCCTATTTATGTCCAGATAGCGCATTGATATTGCGACCGGCGAAGGGATACAGCACTTATACATGGCAGGATGGATCGGTGGAGGATACGCTGCTGGTTACCGCGCCAGGACAATATTATATAACCGTGACAAATACCTGTGGCTCTCCCAGTAGCGATACGGTATTGGTTGACCAGGACCCTTCTGCGCTGAGCTTTTCAGTAGGGTCGGATGTCTCGGTCTGTCTGGACGATGCTGCAACGCTCCGTGCGCCGGATGGATATGATCAGTATTCCTGGAAAGACCTTAATAATGGGTATATTTATCAGACACAAAGCCTTACAGTGCAGCCTACGGTCAATACCCGATATTTTGCGGCGGCAAAGACGCCTTTGGGCTGCCCGGTGAAAGCGATGATCGCTGTCAATGTGGACCGTCCTCTGCCGATGGATCTTGGAAAAGATATCAGCCTTTGTAAAGGCGATAGCATACTGTTAAATGCGGGCAGTGGATTTCTCAACTATACATGGAGCACTGGCGCCACCAGCGCGATCATTTACGGGCATCAACAAGGGGCTTATTCCGTCAAAGCACAATCACCCAACGGGTGCTTTAGCAAGGATACGCTGCTGGTGCTTCAGCTGTATCCATTGCCAGCTGTAAAGCTGGACAAAGAGACATGGCTATGTGAAGGCGTTTCCCGATCACTGGATGCGCCCAGCGGTTATGCGGCATACCAGTGGCAGGATGGCAGCAGCGCTT
>DASZVM010000489.1:0-11500 GCA_035547295.1 Puia sp.
ATTCGCCAACCGGAGGGCAATGTGCAGTGCGTTGGTGCTGCCGGGGGATAGCGAGCCGTTATTAGGGACCATCCCGCTGGAGGAAATGGATGTGCTGATACATCCCGAACGGCAGGAACTTGTCGTGAATCCGAAACATCCGGAGCATGCAGTATTGCGATTGGGCGGTTTGCGGCCATTGAGATGAAAAAGTAAAACGGGGGCATCGCCCCCGTTTTTTTAGAATGCTTTTTTATCTTTCTGCGCTTGCTGCCTGGGATTATTCGTTTGCGGAATGCTCCTCAGCAAGTGCTGTTTGGCTTTGAAGACCTGGAACTTGCTTTCCGTTGTGACGGTGGGCCAGCTGTTGTTGGATTCGTCGATATCGGCTGTCTCCCGGTTGGGATCTAATTTAATGCTCTCCACTTCCTTGTCCTTGATAAAGAGCTTTGTCAGGTGGTTCTCATTCTTGCGCCATACCTGGGCGGGGATGCGTTCGATCTCTTTGGTGCCATCCTTATAGGTCCATTCCAGGATGATGGGCATCACCAGTCCGCCTTTGTTGCTGAACTGCAGCTCATAGAATTGTTTCGAGCTAAGCTTTGCCCTGGCGGAATCATCCAGGGGCTGGTCATATTGTACGATGTGCTGCGCATATTTTGTCGTGTCGTAAGGGATGAGACCACGGGAATATTTCCAATAGAAATCATGAAGGGATGTATCGGCGTCGACGGCGAATTTTATGTTCTTATCGTCACGGTTCCTTTCCTTGGAGACATCTGTAGGGAATTTTCCATCCGGCATGGGCTTGTCGATACTCTTCATGACGGTAGTATCTACTTTGGCTACGGGATGCACCAGGTCGGGTGTGAAATGTTTGACGCTGTCGATGGAGATGTCCACGGGGTCGGTGCCATAGAACCAGCCGCGCCAGAACCAGTCGAGGTTTTCAGCGCTGGCATCGTTCATTGTCCTGAACAGGTCGGCGGGAGTGGGGTGTTTAAAGGCCCACCGGCGGGCATATTCCTTAAAGGCATAATCGAACAGCTCACGGCCCATGATGGTTTCCCGCAGCATGTTAAGACCTGTCGCGGGCTTGGTATATGCATTGGGTCCGAACTGAACGATGTTCTCGGAATTGGTCATGATGGGCTCCAGCTGATCTTTTGGCAATTTCATATAATCCACTATAGCCCATGCCGGACCTTTGCCGCGAACGGGGAATTTGTTGTCCCATAATTCTTCCGTGAGGTATTCCACGAACGAGTTGAGCCCTTCGTCCATCCAGGACCACTGACGTTCATCACTGTTGATGATCATGGGGAAGAAATTATGTCCTACTTCATGGATCACTACGCCCAGCATGCCGTATTTGGTGGCCTCGCTATAAGTGCCGTCCTTTTCAGTCCTGCCGTAGTTGAAGCAGATCATGGGATATTCCATTCCGTTGGAAGCTTCCACGCTTTGGGCTACCGGGTAGGGAAAGGGGATCGTGAAATGGGAGTAGGTCTTGATGGTGTGAGCCACGGCCTTTGTGCTAAAGCGGCGATAGAGGGGATAAGCTTCCTTTCCATAATAGCTCATGCACATTACTTTTTTCCCTTCCACATAGGCGGGCATGGCGTCCATCACAAATCTCCTGGAGGAGCCCCAGGCGAAGTCGCGTACGTTGTCGGCCTTGAAGATCCAGGTTTTGGTTTGTTTGCTCTTTTTTGCTTCGGAAGCCTTTGCTTCTGCCAGGGTCACTATTTCTATGGGCTCTTTGGCTGTCTGTGCCTGCTGCCAGCGGGCGAACTGGGCGGGAGTAAGCACCTGCTGGTAGTTCTGGCATTCGCCGGTGGCACCGATGATATGGTCTGCTGGTACGGTCATCTGCACTTTGAAGTTCCCGAAGGTGAGGGCAAATTCGCCGCGACCGGTGAACTGGTTGTTCTGCCAGCCCTGGAAGTCGCTGTACACGCAAAGACGGGGATACCATTGGGTCATGGTGAAGAGGTAGTTGCCGTCTTCCGGGAAATATTCATAACCGCCGCGACCGCCGTATTTCATCCTGTCCGATATATGATAGTTCCAATCTATTTTGAAAATGAATTTCTGACCGGGTTTCAATACAGCGGGCAGCTCTACCCGCATCATGGTCTTATTGATCATATGTTTCAGGGGAGTGCCCAGGGCGTCTGTGATCTTTACGATATTATCGCCGTAATCGTTGGGCTGTTTGGATGCAGCCATACGATCTACATACAGATCGCTGGCGGCGGCGGGCATGGTGCTGCCGTCCTGGTAGTTGGCATTGTTCTTTGTGCTGTGCTCGTTCTCGTCCAGCTGAAGCCACAGATAGGTCAGCTGATCAGGGGAATTGTTGAAGTAGGTAATGGTTTCCGAGCCAGTGAGCCATTGTTTGTCCTCGTCCAGCGTGGCTTTTATGTCATAATCGCATCTTTGCTGCCAGTATTTGGGGCCGGGAGCTCCGCTGGCCGTGCGGTATTCATTCGGGCTGGGCAGCATGGTGCCCAGGGCCTCAAACCTGTTGCCGTGATTGGAACCAGGATTGCTCTGTGCCATGGAGGCGCCGGCGGCGGCGAGGCCCAGGAGCAATAACAGTTGTTTTCGTTTCATGTGTGGTTTTATTTTGGGTTGACTCATTCTGTTAGCTATGCGTTGGCAGCCGTTGCCAGGCCATCTGCAGAGACCAGACAAGGACTACCAGGGATGCGGCGCGTACCCACCATATCCTCTTTAGTTTTAAAAGCTGCACGAAAATAAAGGAAATCGCCAGGAAAAGGGCAACCACCAGCAGCTGTGCGGTCTCGATACCCAGGTTGAAAGCCAGCAGGTGCATGACCAGACCTTCTCTTCCTTCCAGGCTGAGAAGGGTGCTGCCAAAAGCAAGCCCGTGGATGAGGCCAAAGAAGAGCGCAAAAAAATAGATCAGGGGCAGCCGGGAGGGATGTTCCATCTGTCCGCTGCGTTGCATCAGGTTATTGGCGGCAGTGACGACGATGGTGATGGGTATGAGGAATTCGATCCACCGGGTGGCGATATGTACGGAGCCGGTGGCGCTGAGGGCCAGGGTGATGGAATGACCGATGGTAAAGGCTGTCACCAGCACTGCCACTTTTTTCCAGTCTTTCAGCTGGTACCGGAGGCAAAGGGCACCTACGAAGAGGATATGGTCCATTGCCTCGAGGGTCAGGATATGATGGATGCCTATCCCGAAATATATGTTGAATTCTTGCATGCGTGCTAAGTTTTCAAAATTATTCAGACTTTTGTACCATAAAAATTTACTTTTTAAATGGCTGCATCTCTATTTAAGTGGTTGATATTATTAGCGCATCCCCTGTATATCACGGTCACGGAGATCGATCATAATGCAAAGGACAAGACCCTGGAGATCAGCTGCAAGATGTTTACCAATGACTTCGAGGCTGTCCTGGAGAAGAATACGCATGCCAAGGTAGACCTTTCGGATGTGAAGACCAAGGCTGCTTCGGACAAGCTGATAACGGATTATGTGGAAAAGCATTTACAAATAAAGGTCGATGGACGGACGGTCCGGTTGCAATTCGTCGGCAGTGAAAAGGAGGAAGATGGTACCTGGAGCTACTTCCAGGTGAGCAATATACCCTCTGTAAAGAAGATCGATGTCAGCAACAGTCTGCTCTACGACAACTTCAACCAGGAGATCAATATCATGCATGTTTCCGTGAATAGTGTAAAGAAAAGCACCCGGCTGGATTATCCGGCTTCGGCCGCCTCTTTTGAATTCTAATCCTCCTCTTCTTCCTTTACTTCATTTTTCAGCTCTTCCGAAAGGGTCACCAGCACTTTGTCGATGCGTTGGGCATCCATATCTATCACCTCGAAGGTAAAGCCTCTCCATTCCAGCTTTTCCCCGATGACGGGGATACGTTCAAGCTCGTTGAGGATAAAGCCTGCCAGCGTATCGAACTCGTGGTCTCCTTCGTTCATCCAGGTGGTCTTGTGAAAACGGGTGAGGAAATCGTAGAATGGGATCTGGGCGTCTACCAGGAAGCTGCCATCCTCACGGGGAGTGATCTCGTAATCGGGTATATCCGGCTGGGCGATGTCCCCGATGATGGCTTCCAGGATATCGTTCAAGGTTATGAGACCTTGCAGGCTGCCGTATTCATCTACGATGAAGCAGCAGTGGATCCTGGATTGTCTGAATTTTTCCAGCACCAGATAGGCTGAGTTGTTTTCCGGGACGAACAGCGGCGGGGTCATGATGTCCTTAAAGAGCACGGAATCGTCCGTTACGTAAAGGTCTTTGATGGAAACGACTCCCTTGATATTGTCGATGGCGCCGTCGCAGATGGGATATACGGAGTGGGGCTCTTTGATGATCTTCTCCTTGATGACATCCTCATTCTCGTTGAGATCGAACCAGATGATGTCGCTGCGATGCGTCATAAGGGACGTGATATTCCTGTCGCCCAGATGGAAGACCCTTTCGATGATCTCCTGTTCGGCCTCTTCGATGGTGCCTTGTTCGGTACCTTCATGAATGATGGCTTTGATCTCGTCCTCCGTCACGGCGCTGTCCTGGGAAGGAGTGACGGGAAAGAATTTAAAAAAGAGATTGCTCGATGAGTTCAGCAGCCAAACGATGGGGTGTGTGATAAGGGAAAGTATCCTTACCGGCCGGGCAACCAGGCGGGCGATCTGCTCTGCCCTCAGCAGCCCGATGCGTTTGGGGATGAGTTCTCCGCAGATGATGGACAGGAGGGTAACGGCGACAAGGATAAGGGCAGTGGAGATATTGGCGGCATAGTGGCGGATATAGGGTATCTTTTCCAGGTAGGGCTGCAGTTCGGCGGAGAATTTTTCTCCTGAATAAAAACCTACCAGGATGGCAACGAGGGTAATGCCTATCTGGGCCGTGGAAAGAAAAAGCTCGGGATTCTCTGCCAGCCTGAGGGCGGCCTTGGCCTTATCGTCCCCTTTATCGGCGAGCTGTTCAAGCCGGCTTTTCCGTGCAGACACCAGCGCGATCTCCGCCATGACGAACAACCCGTTCAGAAAAATCAGGAAAAGTAGAATGATGATCTCAAACATGTTGATGATTATAGGGTTGTAAATTAAGCGTACCGGCTTGCCACCGGAACACACGGCTGGTAAGCATACCTATCAGGCTTCCAAGCAAAGCCCCGCCTGTCACGTCCAATGGAAAATGCACCCCTACATATACCTGTGCGTAAGCTACTAAAAAAGCCCAGATGAATACGACAATCCACCACCGGCTGGTGTGCCGTAAGGTGAGAAAAATAAACCATGCCATTGCAAAATGATTGCAGGCATGGGATGATGTGAAACTCGAGCTCTGCGGGCAGTAATGGACCAGGATGCGGATGCTGTCGGCCAGTTCGGGATTATGACAGGGGCGCAGCCGGAAGATAAAGCTTTTTACCAGGTTGCTGCTGACCTGGTCCCCAATGGCGACTGTCAGGATGAACATCAGGACCCACCGCCAGCCTTTTCTGCCAAAATTAAGGAGAATGAATACCAGGAGGAAGAGATAGACGGGTACCCAGAATTCCATTTCCCGCAGAAAAGGAAAGATAAGGTCTGAAACAGGGCTTGTCCAGTCCTGGTTGATTTTGGAGAAAAGCCAATGATCCGCCTGTATGATCTTTTGAATGAAGCCCGAATGACTGTCACTATCAAGTAAAATCATGGTTTCCTGAATAATTGCCCTAATTTTACGCCCATTTTATAATTTGTTAACACCAGACGATCATGGGAACAAAGGCAGGGATAAAGATACCAAAATTGATCCGTTTGATTTTTGCGACGGGGATTATTTTTTTATTGATCATGAGCTTGTTGCGCCTGTTTCTTTTTCTTTCTTTTAGCAAACAGGGGCATACTTTCTCCGACCTGCTCCCTGCCTTTGGGCTGGGGTTGCGGTATGATCTGCGCTATGTGGGGATCCTGTGTGTTTTCTGGCTGATAACGGGCAGTCTGCCTTTTTTACATCCTTACCGCAAGCCGGCGGGCAGGAAATGGTCGATTTTTCTAATAGGTCTGGCGGGGTTTCTTATCATATTCTTTTATTCAGTGGATTTTGCCCATTACAGCTATCTTTCCCAAAGACTGAATGCCAGTGTATTGAATTATCTGGCCGATACCAGCATCTCTGCCGGCATGGTATGGCAGACCTATCCTGTGATAAGGATGCTGCTGCTGCTGGCAGGAGGCACCTGGCTGGTGGTGCGGGGGGGTAAATACCTGTATAAAAGGGTCGGGCGCAGGGAAGAGCCGGTGCTGAAGAAGGCCGTACGTACCGGATGGTTCATAGGAGCATTCTTATTACTGGCGCTGGGCATATTCGGCAGGGTAGGGCAATTTCCTCTCCGGTGGAGCGATGCTTTTGGCCTGGGCAATGATTACAAGGCGAATATCTCCCTCAATCCCTTTCAGTCCTTTTTCAGCGGGCTCAAATTCAGACATTCTTCCTATAACGAGGCAAGGGTAAAGAAGGCCCTGCCTCTGCTGGCGCCTTATTTTGGGTTCAACGATCTGTCTGCGGCGCCGTCAGGCACTGATCCCATGGCTTTTGCCGTCCGGAGGGAGATGCCTGCACGGCAGGGTGTTCCGTCACCCAGGCCAAATGTGGTAGTGGTCATCTGCGAATCCTTCAGCGGCTATAAGAGCTCCATGTGGGGCAATCCCCTGAATACAACGCCTTTTTTTGACAGCATGTGCAGGCAGGGATTGTTCTTTGATCATTGTTTTACACCCAGCTATGGGACGGCCCGGGGCGTTTGGGCGACGATCACGGGTATCCCTGACGTAGCGGTTTCGACTACCACTTCCAGCCGCAATCCGTCTGCTGTCGACCAGCACACGATCATCAATGATTTTTCGGGATATGATAAATTCTATTTCCTGGGCGGCAGCACCAGCTGGGCGAATATCAGGGGATTGCTTACAAACAATATAGAGGGACTGAAGCTATATGAACAGGAAAATTTCGATGCGCCGAAAATAGATGTCTGGGGCATCAGCGATAAGAACCTGTTCCTTGAAGCCAACAAAGTACTGAGAAAGCAGACGGGGCCTTTTTTTGCCGTTATCCAGACGGCGGACAACCATCGTCCCTATACCATCCCGGCGGAAGACAGGCAGGCATTCCATTCCATCACCGTCCCTCAGGATTCCCTGCAGAAATGCGGATTTTTCAGCAATGAGGAAATGAACGCTTTCCGTTATACAGATTTCAGCTACCGTACTTTTATGGAAGCCGCAGCCAAAGAAAAGTATTTCGATAACACTATCTTCCTTTTTATCGGAGACCATGGGATCCCGGGGGATGCGGGGAAAATGTTCCCCAGAGCATGGACTGATCTGCAGCTTACCGCGGAACATGTACCTCTGCTGGTGTATGCGCCAAAGCTGATCCCTCCGCAGCGTATCACCCGCAACTGTTCGCAGGTGGATGTGCTGCCCACGCTGGCCGGCCTTTGTCATATCCCTTATCTGAACACCACGCTGGGCCGGGATATCCTGGACAGCGCCCGTTATAACGGGAAAGCGTTGTCCTTCATCTACAACCCGGACCAGGAATCCATCGGCATGGTGCGCAGTGGATATTTTTATCGTCTGCAGCTAAAGACAGGCAAGGAGGAAATGGTTTCCACGCTGAACAATGACCCCGTGCCGGATACCGTCATCAATGGTCCTTTGAAGAAAGAGCTGCGCATGCTGACGGAAGGGTATTATGAGACAGCGAAATACATGATCCTAAAAAATAAAAAACGGTAGCCGGCGATCCCTTTTGCCAAATTTGTTAATATTTTATAATATTTATAGCGGTTTCTGGCATTTTACTTGCGGAAAAACAGATAAAATTCAATTCTTTGGAATACCCGCAAAGTGGTAGTCTGTCCCGTCTTTCAAACCCGTATATTTATATTCTACTTAAATCTACTGATCGTGGCATTGATCAAGAGTATTTCCGGCATCAGGGGGACTATCGGAGGCAAGCCTGGCGATAATCTTTCTCCCCTGGACATTGTCAAATTCACCGCAGCATTCGGTAGCCGGATCGTCACATTCAGCAAAGGAAAAAAGATCGTGGTGGGCCGTGACGGACGCATGAGTGGAGAGATGGTCAGTCAATTGGTGGTCAGCACGCTGCAGGGGCTGGGCCTCGATGTCGTGGATCTGGGATTATCCACTACCCCCACCGTCGAGCTGGCTGTCGCAGGAGAAAAAGCCGCAGGCGGCATTATCATCACTGCCAGCCACAATCCCAAGGAATGGAATGCGCTCAAACTGCTGAACAGCAACGGGGAGTTCATCAGTGGTGAAGAAGGGGCCGCCATTTTAGAGAAGGTGAGAAAAGATGACTTTTCGTTTGCACCCGTCGATAGATTGGGGACCTATACTATCGACACTTCCTGGTTACAGAAACACATCGATGTCATCGTCCATCATCCCCTGGTGGATGTAAAGAACATACAGCAAAAGCAATACAGGATCGTGGTAGATGTCATCAATTCGACAGGAGCGTTGTTCTTACCGCCTCTGTTGAAAGCGCTTGGCGTAAAGGAGGTCATCTTGCTCAACGAGGAGGTCAATGGACGTTTTGCTCATAACCCCGAGCCTTTGCCGGAAAATCTCTCCGGGTTGAGCGCCACGGTGCAAAAGTCAAAGGCGGACCTGGGCATTGCCGTGGATCCCGATGTGGACAGACTTTGTTTTGTTTGCGAGGACGGCAGCATGTTCGGGGAAGAGTATACTTTAGTTGCAGTAGCGGATTATGTGCTGAGCAGGAGGCCCGGTAACACCGTCAGCAATATGAGCAGCACCAAGGCTTTGAAGGAGATCACCCTTCGGCATGGAGGGCAATATTATCCTTCGGCTGTCGGAGAGGTAAATGTGGTCAACACCATGAAGGCTGCAGATGCGGTCATCGGAGGAGAGGGAAATGGAGGTATCATCGTTCCCGATCTGCATTATGGCCGTGATGCGCTGATCGGCATTGGTCTTTTCCTCAGCGCTTTGTCCCATCATAAGAATGGGCTGCGATCTTTCCGGGCCCGTTATCCCGATTATTTTATATCCAAGAATAAGATCGAGCTGCAAAAGGGCATCGATGTCCCTGCTATTTTCGACAAGATCAAAAAGAAATACAAGAACCATCCTGTCAATACCGATGACGGACTGAAGATCGAGTTTGACAATGATTGGGTACACCTGCGTACTTCCAACACGGAGCCCATCATCCGGATATATGCCGAGAGCAGCTTTGAAACAACGGCCAATAATATCGCTTCACGGCTCATGCAGGATATCAAGGAGTTCATCTAGGAGCGGGTGGCGTTCATCCAGTGTCGCCTGCCCGACATAGCCCACACCTGAAGAATATTGTATCTTTACGGCTGTTATGGAAAGAATCTATTTCGATAATGCCGCGACGACTACCCTGGACCCGTCGGTACTGGAAGCAATGATGCCTTATCTGACGGATAAATTCGGGAACCCTTCTTCTATTTATTCTTATGGACGCGAATCCCGGCTGGCCATAGAAAATGCCCGCAAGTCGGTGGCAAAGATCCTGAACGCTCATCCTGCGGAGATCTTTTTTACTTCCGGCGGCACGGAGAGCACCAATACTGTGCTGATGGCTGCCATAGGGGACCTTGGATGCACTCATATCATCACCTCTCCCCTGGAGCATCACGCCACGTTGCATACGGTGGAGCATCTTCATAAGAAAGGAGAAGCCTCCCTCAGCTATGTGGAATTGCTGCCCGACGGTCATGTCGATCTGCAAGACCTCGAGAAGCAGTTAGCTTCCATCCCTGAGAAGACCATTGTCTCGCTGATGCATGCAAACAATGAGATCGGCAATATGCTGGACATTCATGCCGTGGGGGCGTTGTGCAAGAAATACGGCGCCTTCTTTCATTCGGACACTGTACAGACGGTGGGGCATTTCCCCTTCGACCTCCGGAATACGCCTGTCCATTTTATCACCGGCGCAGGACATAAATTCCATGGACCGAAAGGGGTAGGGCTGTTGTATATCAACGAGAATGTCAAAATAAGCCCGTTCATACACGGTGGCAGCCAGGAGCGGAATATGCGTGCCGGAACGGAAAACCTCTATGGCATTGTAGGTTTTGCCAGGGCGCTGGAACTGGCTACGGCTAATTATGAGAGGGATAGTACCTATATCAAGGGGATCAAGGTGTATATGATGGAGCAATTGAAGAAGCATGTGAAAGGAGTCGCTTTTAACGGGGATACCCTGGGGCGGAGCCTGTACACTGTGCTCAGCGTGTCCTTTCCAAAGACGGAGAAGTCGGAGATGCTGCTTTTCAATCTCGATATCAATCATATCTGTGCAAGCGGCGGCAGTGCCTGTACCAGCGGGGCCGAACAGGGTTCGCATGTGATCAGGGCGATCAATAACAATCCCAACCAGGTGACTGTACGGTTCTCTTTTTGTAAACACAATTCCCGGGAAGAAGTGGATTATGTGGTAGAGCGGCTGAAAGAGATGATCTGATCTTTATGTCTTTTATCATAGGTATCGACATCGGCACTACCAATACGAAGGCCATAGCTTTGATGGACACGGGATCTGTCATGGCCGAATCAACCTGTCCATATCATGCCTTTACGACCCCGGACGGCGCTTTTGAGCTCGACCCGCAACAGCTGTTGGAAGCGGTGCATACTGTTCTCAGGGATGTGCTGCGTAAGACGGATGGCAGGAAAGGACTGGCCGGCGTAAGCTTTAGCTGCGCCATGCACAGCCTCCTTGCGGTGGATGGGAGGGGCGGGCCCCTGACCCGGGTTATCACCTGGGCGGATCTTCGCAGCAAGCCATTTGCGGAAACGTTGAAGGCCAGCGAGGCAGGCCGGCGTATCTACCGGCAGACGGGAACGCCTGTCAATCCCATGTCCCCTTTATGCAAGCTATTGTGGATGAAACAACAGCTGCCGGACGTTTTTGGTCGCGCGGCCAAATTCATTTCCATAAAAGAATATCTCTGGTGGCGTCTTTTTGGCAAGTACCAGGTGGATCATTCCATTGCGTCGGCTACGGGTCTCTTTGATACTTATGCCGTCGGCTGGTACAGGGAATCGTTGGAATTGGCCGGTGTCCGGGAGGATCAGCTGTCTCAACCCGTCCCCTGCACACATTGGGAGTCAGGGCCTGCTGCTGCATGGCGATTGGATGGGCTGCCGGATGGGCTGCCATTTGTCATTGGAGGAAGCGATGGATGCCTGGCTAACCTGGGCTGCAATGCGGTGACTCCCGGAGAAACGGCGCTGACCATCGGTACAAGCGGCGCGCTCAGGATGACGACTACCGATCTGCAATATGATGCCGCAGAAAGAATATTCCAGTATATACTTACCGATAAGCTTTATGTATCCGGCGGCGCTATCAATAATGGAGGCGGCGCGGTACAATGGTATGCAAATAATTTCGGAGGGGGCAGAGCGGTGTCCGAGCTTATTATGACTGCGGCCG
>DASZVM010000490.1:0-5515 GCA_035547295.1 Puia sp.
GTCCCCTGGTGAATATTATTAAAAGAGGAGCATTCCTCTCACAGACGGAATACAACTGGCTGGACGATATCAAGTCCGAGGTTTCCAATGCCGTCATTGATAAATGCCAGGTCTATATGAGGGCCCACCCGGCCGGCGACCCCGAATTTATCATCGAGATCGCCAACTGTATATTCTGTTTCGACCCGCTGAACGAGGACGCCCTTACCTATAAATGTAAAAGCCTCATCGCGCTCCGCCGCCATACCCTGGCTAATAACACCTATCTTAAATTCCTGAAGGAGTATAAGGATATTTATGACAGCGATTTTGGGAAAAGTTTCCAGGAAATTATTGCCTAGCGCCCCAATTAATAGTTTATTAAGGGGATGGTTAACCCGGGAACCCCATATTGCAGTATGAAATGTAGCTTGCTTTGCATTCCTCTGATCTTTTTTTCTTTTACCCAAAGACCCCCTGCAGCGACTTCCCCTGTTCCACCCTACAAAGACCCTCACCTCCCCATTGAAAAAAGAATAACAGACCTCCTGGGACGGATGACCCTGGAAGAAAAGGTCCGCCAACTGGACATGTACTGGGGAAAGGAAGTCGCCAACATGGGACGGCACGAGGCGACGTCATGGTCGGAAGAAAAGACAAAAGCCAGTCTTGGGACCACAGGGGTCGGTTCAATACATGACTTGTACCCCCTCCGGCCGGAAATAACCAACCAGATCCAGCGATATGCCATGGAAAAGACCCGTCTGGGCATCCCTGTCCTCTTTATCGAAGAAGGCTTGCATGGCTACAGCGGTTTTGGCAGTACTTCGTTCCCCATTCCTCTGCAGCTGGCCTCTGCCTGGGATACCAGTCTCGTATATCACATCGGACGGGCCATTGCCACCGAGACAAGGGCCCATGGCGTGGACATGATCTTAGGCCCCGTGCTTTGCCTTCCGCATGATCCCCGTTGGGGCAGGGTAGAAGAGACCTATGGCGAAGACCCCTACCTCTCGGCACTAAATGGAGTGGCGATGGTAAAGGGGCTGCAGGGAGGCGATGTCAGCCATGCCGATGCCGTCGTCGCAGAACCCAAACATTTTTCTGTACATGGCATCCCCGAGGCGGGTAGCAACACGGCCCCTGTGAACATTGGGGAAAGAGAGGCCCGCACCACCTTCCTCTACGTATTCGAAAAGGCCGTCAAAGAAGGAGGCGCCCTCTCCATGATGGCCGCCTACAGCGAGATTGACGGCATCCCCTGCGTAGACAATAAGTGGCTGCTGACCGACGTACTTCGAAAAGAATGGGGTTTTAAAGGTTTTGTCCTGTCGGACCTGGGAGCCATCAAAATGAGCCTGGAAGATCATCGGGTAGCCGCAGACACGGAAGACGCCCTTGCGCAGACATTGAAAGCAGGGCTCAACATGCAATTTTATGATTTTTCTCACCCCGGATTTATGGATGCGATAAAGACAGCCATTTTGAATGGCTCACTTTCCGTTGCCACGTTGGACAGAGCAGTTCGTGACGTCCTGCGGGTAAAATTTCTACTAGGTCTTTTCGATCACCCTTACGTCGATACAACGCTAAAGGATAAGGTCTTCCACACGGCCGCTCATCAGGATCTTGCCTTGCAGGCGGCACAGGAAAGTATTTGTTTGTTAAAGAACGATGGCCATGTCCTGCCTTTTAAACATCCCCGCTCATTGGCTGTCATCGGCCCCCTGGGTGCCAGCACCTATCTGGGTGGTTACTCCAACGAAGAGGGAAAAGCCATCTCGATCCTTGACGGTTTGCGGCAGCGGGCAGGCGCTGATGTAGCTATCCGTTATGAACAAGGCTATGTCCCCGATCCAAAAGGGGCCAGCCTTCACAGGGAAACACCGGCGCCTGACACGGCAGCCTTAGCTCTTCTGGACAAAGCCCTGGATGCCGTAAAACAGGCAGATGCCACCATCGTGGTACTGGGTGAGGAGAATAACATAGTAGGAGAGGGCAAGGACAGGGCCGGCCTGGATCTTAGCTGGCAGCAGATGCAATTGGTAAAAGCCCTGAAAGCTACGGGGAAACCCATTGCAGTAGTGCTTTCCAACGGACGGCCTCTTACCATCAATTGGGTCGCCGCCAATATGCCCGCCATAGTGGAAACCTGGTTCTCCGGCGAGAAAGGCGGACTGGCCATCGCCGATGTCCTGCTGGGGAATGTCAACCCCTCCGGCAAGCTGCCGATGACCTTTCCCCGCAGCGTAGGGCAGATCCCCTTTTATTATGATCACAAACCCACTTCAGGACATCGCTATGTAGACGAATCAAATACGCCGTTATTTCCCTTTGGGCTCGGCCTCAGTTACACCAGCTTTGGATACAGCGATATTCAGGTCAGCCCTTCAAAGATCCCTGCCGGCGGTACGGCGCACATCAGCATCCATATCCGCAATACAGGAGATGTCGAAGGCACGGAGGTCGTACAGCTGTATGTTAGAGATGAGATCAGTAGCGTCACCACACCCGAAAAGGCATTGAAGAGCTTTGCCCGCATCAATCTTCGTCCGGGTGAGGACAAAGTGGTGACATTCGCCGTAAGGCCTGAACATTTATCCCTATGGAACAGGGCGATGCATCGTGTAGTAGAGCCCGGAGCTTTTAAGATCATGATTGGCAGCTCTTCAAATGACATCCGGCAGACAGCCGGCCTGGAAGTGATAAAATAATCGGTAAAAAATGAGAACATTTATAACAACAGCCCTGGTATTTATCTTGCTCAAAACCATAGCGCAACCCATCAATCGCCATAGTGCTCAAACTATTTACCCTACTTACGACGGTCTGATAATGGCCGGTTATCAGGGATGGTTCCGTGCAGCCGGGGACGGCAGCTCCGCCCAGCATTATGCTTATGGTAACGAAGATCGCTCGGGCATCGACCTGTGGCCGGATGTGAGCGAATATGAGAAGACATACGAGACGCCGCTCAGGCTGCCTGATGGAAAACCCGCCCGTTTCTTCAGCTCATTGGATCAGAGTACCACCGACCTTCATTTTAAATGGATGCAGCAGTACGGCGTGGATGGCGTATTTATGCAGCGCTTTTTCAACGAGACAAGACCCAGCCCCCGAAAAAAGGAATCCACGATCATATTGCAGCACGCCATGGAAGCCGCTTCAAAATACCACCGGGCAATTGCCGTAATGTACGACCTCTCAGGACTAAGAGGCAGGGGAGAGGATTGCTCATCCATTATAGAAGATTGGAAATACCTGGTCGATTCTATCAGGGTCACAAACCAGCCCGGGACAAAAACATATTTGCATCATCACGGTAAACCCGTGGTCGTTATCTGGGGTGTAGGTTTTCCGGACAGACCTTACAATATCCGTAATATAGGTCTGAGTAAGCTCATCGATTTCCTGAAACATGACCCCGTGTATGGCAATTGCGCCGTCATGTTGGGGGTGCCTACTTTCTGGCGGGACCTCAATGCAGATTGCATACATGACACCTATCTGCACGACCTTATCCGCCAGGCAGACCTGATCATGCCCTGGACGGTACAACGGTTCTCCCCATTATTGCATAACGACATGGATAGATACCGGGATGTTATGCTGGCGGATATGGAATGGTGCGCACGTAACAATGTAGATTATGTCCCCTGTGTTTATCCCGGGTTCAGCTGGCATAATCTTAGCGTCCATGAATTCCCGGATGATATAAAGCCCGTAGGTTCTATCCCCCGGCAGGGAGGACGGTTCTATTGGCAACTGTTATCCACGGCAATAAGGTCCGGCGCCAAAATGCTGTATGTGGCAATGTTTGATGAGGTAAATGAAGGCACAGCTATTTTCAAAGCTTCAGACACACCGCCGGTGGGAAGGAATGTGCAATTCATCGACATGGACCATAAACCTTCCGACACCTATCTTTGGCTGACGGGCGAAGCCGGAAGAATGTTGAGGGGAGAGAAACCATTAAGCCTCACTATGCCGGAAAGAAAATGACCCAACAACCCAAATATACCAACGGACGTCTCCGTCTTTTTAAATGGATAAGCATCTTATTGCCATTCCTCCTGCTTGCGCTGGTGGAGATCGGTCTTCGCGTATTCCATTACGGTGCTGATCTGCATCTGTTTGTCGAGTACCCGGCCGACAAGGATTATCTTGTGCTGAACCCTGCCGCATCAAAGAGGTACTTTACGAACCAGGCAAATGCAACCACAGGCAATATCGAACCTTTCAAAAAGGAAAAAGATGAAGGCACCATGCGGATCTTTGTGTTGGGCGAATCTACTACCATCGGGTACCCCTATTTTCACAACGGCAGCTTTCACCGTTGGATGCAGTACAGGTTGATGCACGATTATCCTGACAAACGTTTCGAAGTGATCAATATCTCTTTGACAGCCGTGAATTCTTATACGGTGTTGGGTTTTGCACGGGAAGTGGTAGATTACCAGCCGGATGCCATTCTCATTTATACCGGACACAACGAATATTATGGTGCGCTTGGAGTTGGTTCCACAGATCGCATTGGAGGAGCCCGGTGGCTGGTGAACCTTTTGCTTTTACTGCGGCAGCTGCGTATCGTACAATGGATGACCAATACATACGAGCATGCGGCCGGACTCTTCCGGAGCCATGGGACAGGCAGTCCCCGGACAAGGATGGAAGGGATGGTGGCCAATGAGAAGATACCGTATGGCTCAAAGCTTTACCAGCGGGGTATCGATCAGTTCAAAGAGAATATGGATGAGACGCTGCATCTGCTGGACCAACGTCATATTCCCGTCTTTATCAGTAACCTCGTCTCGAATGAAAAGGACCTTTCTCCTTTTATCAGCATTGCCGCGGATAGCGCGAAATATGCTGTTTTTATAAAGAATTATGCGGAAGGGAAGAGAGCTTTTGACAAGAACGACTGGACCACAGCCTATAAGTACTTCAGGGCGGCAGAAGGCATCGACAGCATGTATGCCCAATGCAATTATTATTTGGGAAGGCTGACGCTCAGGCAAGGCGATCCCGGGCAGGCAAAAGCCTGGTTTTCCCGGGCGGAAGAGCTGGATGCTCTGCGGTTCAGAGCACCGTCCCCCATGAATAATATCATCCCGAAACTGGCTGCTCAATACAAGAGCATACACCTGGTGGACGCCAGGTCTGCTTTTGAAGCCCGTTCGGAATATGGCATCATTGGAGACGAGCTGCTCCTGGAGCACATACATCCTAATATATACGGATATGCACTGTTGTCCGATGCATTTTACAGGGCGATGAAGGCGGCAGGCATGTTTGCCGGGAATTCCGTAGATGTCACTCCCCTTACGCTCGAAGAGCTGCGCCATTCCATGCCTATCCTTGAAATGGATTCTTTGATCGGTGAATATAAGATAGGCAAGCTGAAAAAGAGCTGGCCGTTCAATCAGGGCGCTGGCGGAACTTCTACTCCCGATTCTGCAGCCGTTCCCCCCGTAGCCTCTATAGAAGCCAGACTGGCTTATAGCGTCGTTTTTGAGAATTTGAACTGGGAGGATGC
>DASZVM010000491.1:0-23106 GCA_035547295.1 Puia sp.
GATTCCCCATGGCCGATGGAGGAGATGGCTTTGCCGCTGTGATGAAACATTATCTGCACACGGATACAGTCACCTGCCATGCAGAAGACCCGTTGGGGAGGCCGATAGGGGCCTCTTATGAGCTAAAGGACGAAGTCGCCATCGTAGAGATGGCGTCCGCCAGTGGTCTCGTATTGTTGAAGGATCATGAAAGGAATGCGTTGAGAACTTCAACGTATGGGACAGGGCTGATGATCAGGGATGCGATAGGAGCAGGCGCCAAACAGATCATTCTCGGTCTTGGCGGCAGCGCTACCAATGATGCCGGCACGGGTATCCTGGCCGCCCTGGGTTTCCGGTTCCTGGATAAGGATGGTCATCCTCTGAAAGCCTGTGGCGGGAACCTGCTGCTTATCGATAAGATCATTCCTCCGGATAACCTGCCGGATATACGATTTGACATTGCCTGCGATGTGCAGAATACGCTGTATGGGGAGCAGGGTGCCGCTTATGTGTACGCGCCGCAGAAAGGCGCATCTGCTGAGGACGTCCGGGGGCTGGATGCAGGTCTCCGTCATTTTGCCGGCTTGCTGTCTAAAGACGTCGCAGGCATTCCGGGCACCGGCGCCGCGGGTGGTATTGCGGCGGGTCTGATGGGTTTTTTCGAGGTTCATCTGAACAAGGGCATCGAATGGGTGATGGCGACATCGGGGATCAGGGAAGCTTTGTCCGGGGTTGATGTTATCATTACGGGTGAGGGCAAGATAGATAAACAGACCTTGTATGGGAAGGTAGTGTCGGAGATAGCGGCTCTGGCAGACCGTCATCATATTCCAGCCATTGCCTTTTGCGGGATCACGGAGGTGAAGGACGCCGGTCCGCTGAAACTGGTGGCGGTGCGGGCTATTACACCGGCAGGAATGAACCTTGAAGAGGCAATGGCAAACGCTGCCGGCTTATTGAAGAAGGCGGCAGCCCGGTATTTTGAAGTGGCATGATTTCCCCCTCACAATGTCGCGTTCCACACCCCTGCGATTAAAGATGCCGGGTTAATTTGCATGGTATATCAAATAACCTAAAAACATTTTTATGGCAACCGTTCAAAAGATCACACCCAGCTTTTGGTTTGACAGACAGGCGGAGGAAGCTGCAAAATTTTATACTTCCATTTTTCCCAACTCGGGCATCGGCAGGGTTTCCCGTTATGGCAAGGAAGGGTTCGAGATCCACCGGATGCCGGAAGGTACTGTCCTGACAATCGATTTTATGCTGGACGGACAGAAGTTCTCCGCCCTCAATGGCGGTCCCTTGTTCAAATTCAATGAATCCATATCCTTTATTGTCAGCTGTAAAGACCAGCAGGAGCTGGATCATTATTGGGACAGGCTGAAAGAGGGGGGAGATGAGAAGTCCCAGCAATGCGGCTGGTTAAAGGACAAATTCGGTGTATCCTGGCAGGTGGTGCCGGACATCTTACCCCAGCTGATGGATGACCCTTCGAGATCGGGGCGTGTCATGACGGCGCTTTTAAAAATGAAAAAACTGGATATTAAGAAATTGCTGGAGGCATAACAATGTATTTCCGGCTTACCTTTGGGAATGATCAAAAGCCGGCTCATCTTCCTGTTACTGGTAACCACCGTCTGTTGTTATGCCGATGACCCATTCCCTGCCGGAAAGCTTTTGGAAAGGGTCGTTTGCAGGACGGATGCCAGCCAGACCTATGCACTGTATATCCCGATAAAAGGAAATAAAGGATCTCTGCCTGTTGTCTACCTGTTCGATCCGCATGGGGACGGAATTTTACCATTGAAGAAATACAAGCCATTGGCTGACGCCTATGGTTTTATTCTTGTCGGCAGTAATAACTCGAAGAACGGCAATGACTGGCAGGTCACCGAAAATATCTGGCAGCATCTTTCCGACGACACGAAGTCCAGGCTGAGCATCGATGATAAAAGGATCTATACCTGCGGATTTTCAGGCGGCGCCAAAGTGGCAAGCTATGTGGCCTTGCAGCATCGCGGTATAAAGGGCGTCATCGCCGGCGGCGCGGGGCTTCCCGATGGTGTTTCCGCGGGTAACCTTAGTTTTAGCTTTACCATCCTGGCAGGTGAAGGGGACATGAACCTCACCGACCTTGTAGCTACGAATAATGAACTGAACAGCACCGGTAGCCGTCACCGTATCATCATTTTTGACGGCAAGCACGAATGGGCTCCCATGAATATCATGAACATGGCTTTTGCGGGTCTGCAATTCGATGTCATGCGGGACGGCACCATACCCAGGGATGATGGATCCATCCGGGCGTATGTTACAAAGAGCAAGGCCCGGTTGAATGATTATAACAGGATGGGTCAACTGCGCATGGCGTACCAGGAATGCATGCTGAGCTCTCTTTTCCTGGACGGTCTGGCGGAGGAAGCCAACTGGTTCAAAAAGCAGCTGACAGTGCTCGCGAGCGACCCCAAATATCAACAGCAACAAAAAGCACAGGCAGCATTGCTGGTCAGGGAGCAGAACATCAAGGCGGGATATATGCAGCATTTTCAACAGATGGATAGAGGATACTGGACCAGCGCCATCCGTGATCTGCAGGCAAAGGCTGCCGTAAGGTCCGCTGAAAAAGGGATGTATCAGCGGCTGCTGGCTTATCTTTCACTGGCATTCTATTCCCTTAGCAACCGGCTGATCATCGGAAATGAGAACAACGGGGCAAGATACTTTACAGATCTTTATAAGCTTGCCGATCCTGCCAACAGCGAGGCCTGGTATTTTTCCGCCGTCCTGGATGCACGGGAGAAGGATATGAAGGCTGCTGAAATCGATCTGTTAAAGGCTGTTGAGAACGGGTTCAGGGATAAAGAGCGTCTCACCCAACAGCCGGAATTCAAATCTCTCGATATGTCCAGGATTACTGCAGCAATTCAGCGGGGATCTTTACGATAGATCAACCAGCCGTCATTATCCACAAAAATAAATTCAGGAAAAAATTTGGAATAGTCGACCTGTCTTATTTAAATTTGTAGGACATATAGGATATATCCCTTTTAATATGGAAACATTTAAAGCCAACACGCTGGTAGACTGGGTAGAAAGTCAGATCATAAAGGACATAGAGGAGCAAAAGCTCACTTCAGGGGTCGAGATCTCCAATGAGATGGAGCTGGCCGAAAAATATAATGTAGGCCGGAACGTGGTGCGGGAGGCCATCAGCCGTCTGCGTATGCTCGGGATCATAGATAGCCGTAAAAGGAGAGGCATGGTCGTTTCCGAACCCGATGTCATGGCCAACTTTCAGAAAGTGGTAAATCCCCATATCCTGAGTAAGGAGACTATATTGGACTTGCTGGCCATGCGGGTATCCCTTGAGATCGGTTCCGCCAGCATGATCATCAACAATATTACAGACGAGGATGTCGAGGAACTGAAGAAGATCGTGGCAAGGGAAGGGAAGACCAACAGCCAGAAAGTGGACATAGAAATGGAAAAGGCTTTCCACTCGAAGATATATGCCATTTCGCGTAACAAGATCATGCAGGAGTTTTTGACTATCATCATTCCCGTATTCAAGTATGTCAATGAGAACTTTTCGGATTTCGATCAGTTCAACAAGATGCGTCAGAAGAAGAAACGCTACATCCGGCATGCCGACCTCATACCTTATCTGGAGGCGAGGGATGTGGAAGGTTACCAGCGTGCGGTGGAAGATCACCTTATTGCGTATGTGGATTATATCAATAATGAAAATAACAAAACGAAATAAAAGCCTGATAAAACCCCCACTCCCTTATGAGCAGTAGTATTGAAAAGATAGAAGGATTGATCACCGCTGTATTTACCCCTTACGCTGAAAATGGCGATATCAGGCTGGACACGATCCCGGAATATGCCCGCCGGATGAAGGAAATGGGGCTGGCCGGTGTTTTCGTCAACGGATCGACGGGCGAAGGCATGCTCTTGTCCGTGGAAGAGCGGAAGGCGGTGGCGGAAGCCTGGACAGTGTTCTCCGAAAAGGATTTTAAGGTCATCGTCCATGTCGGCAGCACTTCAGTAAGGATATCAGCAGACCTGGCTGCCCATGCCCAGCGATGCGGGGCCTATGCCGTAGCCTGCATGGCCCCCAGCTTTTTCGCACCTTCCGACGTCGATATCATCGTGGATTATTGCAGACAGGTGGCTGCGGCAGCCCCGGCGCTTCCGTTCTATTACTATCATTTACCGTACGTCACGGGCGTCCACATCAAGGTCCATCAGTTCCTGAAAAAAGGGATGGAGCTGATACCCAACCTGGCGGGGGTAAAATATACCCATTCGGATTTTATGGACATGCATCAGTGCCTGGTGCTTGGCGATGGACGGTTTGACATCCTGCACGGCCCTGATGAAATGTTGCTTAATGGACTTGTCCTATCTATAAAAGGCGCTATCGGCACCACTTATAACTTTATCCCCGGCGTATATCAACGTATCATAGCGGCATACCGGGACAATGATATGGCGCTCGCCAGGTCTTACCAGCTAAAGGCCAACTCGGTGGTAGAAGTGATGCTGAGGTATGTCAACGCCATCGTGGGCGGCAAAGCTATCATGAAGGTCTCGGGCATCGACTGCGGGCCTTGCAGGACTCCCTTGCGCAATCTGACGGCAGCGGAATACAGACAGTTGGAAAAAGACCTGCAGGCCATAGGGTTCCATCAATTGCTGGCTGAAAACAGGCTCGTGCATGTATAAAATAAGGGCTTACCTCTTTTGCCTGTTTTGCTGGACGGTATCCGGGAAGCCGCAGGAGGTGAAAGAAAGCTCTTTACGGAAGGGATGTATGGCTGCTATCCACAGGGCGGCAATCAGTACGGATTTTTGGGTCCGTGTACATGCAGTGGAATATCTCATAGCATTGGATCGAACGGCGGAAGCCTCGACTATTATACACGAAAGACTGGCATTATTCAACGACACGCCGCAAAAAAGGATCGGCTACTGGCGGACGAGCTACAGAGTGGCAGGATCGAAAAGAGACAGTGCCGTCTGGCTCGGCAGGATCAGGGATGCATACCTCGATACCTCCGGCCCTGACAGACTACATGCGGTCGAGACTCTTTGCAAACTAGGCTATCCATTGAAAGACCTCGATCCCTGTATCACCGGGGCCGACAGGGCAAAGGGTGGGGAGCTGGCAGGCTATGTCATCTGGGGAAAGGCCATACGGGGTCGAGGCCGCCTCCCGGACGATGCACGGCTGATGGAAGGTTTACGACAGGAAGAAAAGACGGCAAAGGTCATCGCCTATGCGCTGGGATTTATGGACAGCCTGCCGCCGGCCGCATGGAAGATGCTGAGCAGGAAGGCGCTGGCTGCATTACCTGAAAACAGCGGCTGCCCGTATCTGTTAAGCGCTTCCGTATCTCTCTGGGACGGGTGTACCGAAAAGAAGATGGCCGGGGAAATCCGGAACAGGCTGCTGCTGCTGGGGCGGGTGGGAGACAAGACCGGGCGGATCGAATGCTGCAGGGCGCTGGCCCGAAAAGGCGCTGCTGCGGACCTTCCCCTGCTGATCCGGCTGCTGCGCAACAAAATTACCAGGACCAATCCGGAAAAAGAGGACGTTTGCGCCGCTGCTGCGTATGCCATCCTTTGCATACTTGCCAGACAGGTGTAGATAAGGTATTGCCATTGACCTTCCCAAAATTTTAAAACATCTGAAATATGAGACTATCTGCACTGATACTTACGGTGCTGCTGCCTTGTGCTGCCCTGCTGGGCCAGTCCGGCGCCACCATCGATCCCGAAATAAAGGTCAGCAAAATATGGGACCAGGGAGGGCATAATGCTTTTACAGACCTGCTGCGCTTTTCCAATTATTTCTATTGCAGCTTCCGGGAAGGGACGGCCCATAGTCCGGGGACCGGGGGCAATAACCAACGGACTGACGGACTGGTGAGGATCATCCGCTCGCGCGACGGCGTTCATTGGGAAAGTGTTGCTTTGATGGCAAAAGACTCATTGGACCTGCGTGATCCGAAAATGTCCGTGACGCCGGACGGTCGGATAATGGTCAATATCGGCGGATCTGTATACAGGAACGGGAAACTGATGGAAAGGTATCCCCAGGTGTCCTTTTCCGACCGTAATGGTCTTCATTTCTCGGCTCCCCAGCCGGCCGTCATCGATCCGTCGATCGTTTCGCATGGTGACTGGATATGGCGTGTCACCTGGCACAAAGGCATCGGCTATGCCACTGACTACCAGATAGGTCCGTTGGAACGAAAAGGCCCTACTTCATTCTATATCCTGACCACCAGGGACGGCATCCACTATGAAAAGCTTGCAAAGTCCGACCTGGACGGCTTTCCGAACGAGGCGACCATTCGGTTTGACAATAAAGATTCCATGTTCATCCTTATCCGGAGAGAGTTGGCGGATACAGTGGGCGTACTGGCCAGAACCGCCCCTCCCTACACCGATTGGCAGATGAAAAAGCTGGACTTCAGGCTGGGCGGGCCCAATTTTATTTTCACACCCGGTCAAAAGATCATCCTGGGCACCAGGGCCAGAGGTCCCGTGACCGCTGTTTTCTGGGGTGACAAGAGCGGGTACTTCCGTGAGATACTCCAATTGCCTTCCGGCGGTGATAACAGCTATCCGGGGCTTCTCCTGGGGAAAGACACGTTATGGGTGTCCTATTATTCCTCCCATGAAGGGAAGGCTTCTATCTATTTGGCGCGTATACCATTGTCTTATATCAACAGGATGACAGCCGCCCCACCCATATTGCCGGCAATAAAGATATGGGATAAAGCTCCCCATAGCGCGTTCACCGACATCGTCCGGTTTAAAAATAAGTTTTACTGCACTTTCCGGGAAGGTAGCCAACATATGCCGTCCATGGATAGCGCAGACGGGAAAATAAGAGTGATAGTGTCGGATAATGGGGAGACCTGGCAGTCGGCTGCGTTATTGGATGAAATGGACATTGATCTGCGCGACCCGAAATTTTCCATCATGCCTGACAACAGGCTTATCATCACCTGCGGCGGCTCCGATTATCATGACGGCGGACTGAAGGAATGGCATACCCGGGTAGCTTTCTCCGGCGATGGCGTCAATTGGACAAAACCAAAACGTGTGGCCGGCATTCCCCTGAATAACTGGTTTTTCCGTCTAACCTGGCTGGGCGACACAGGGTATGTGGCAGCCAATGTCTGCGGGGATGACCCCGTTACAGGTAATGTATTGCAAAGAGATCGCCGTCTTATCATTTATAAAACGACGGATGGCCTGAACTACAGACAGGTCAGTGATGATATAGCGCCTTCTCCAATGGCATGTGAAGCCACTATCCGGTTTGGAACCGATGACGATATGTTCATCATCATGCGCAATTCCAACGGCATCTCTCCGAGGGGAACGCTGGCTGTCGGAAGACCTCCCTATACAACATTTTCCATGAAGGATATCTGGCATGGCATGGGAGGTCAGAACATGATCAGACTGAAGAATGGCAGATGGTTGGTGGCTACCCGCGAGTATCCTTTCGAGCGCCCCGACCAGCGAAAGAGATCAGTTCCGTTGAACCAGGCCACTGTATTACTGGAGATGAACGATAATGGCATCCTCACACCGATGTACGAACTGCCTTCTGATGGCGATACGGGTTACCCCGGCCTGCTTACCTATGACGACCGGCTTTGGGTGTCCTATTATTCCTCCCATGAAAACAAGACTGCCATCTATCTGAGCACCGTACCCTTAAAAGCGCTGGAATAACAGCCGATTTCCTTCCACCAAAATTAATTATCGCTTATGCAAAAAATAAACGCAAAACGGATATACTTCTCCGGCTTGACGGTTGCCCTGTTCCTGCTGACCTTTACGGCCAGGGCGTATGCCATCTCCGTAAAAGGGAAGGTCACTTCTGAGAAAGGAGAACCCCTGCAAGGTGTCACCATCTCCGTTAAAGGAATGACCGCGGGCACCACGTCTGCCGCCGATGGCAGCTATTCCATTGCCGTTGCGGACGCAGCTGCCACGCTCATCTTTCATTTCGTTGGTTACATCAGCCAGGAGATTGGCGTAAGCGGAAGAAGCGTCATCAATGTGCGGCTGGTGGAAAGCGCCAGGTCCCTCAGCGAGGTGACCGTAGTGGGCTACAGCACACAAAAGAAATATGAGATCACCAGCGCCATCGCAAAAATAAAAGGCTCCGATATGGATGAGGCCCCTTTTAGCCGTATCGATCATGCCATGGAGGGGAAACTTGCCGGCGTGCAGGTACAGGAGGTAAGCGGAAGCCCCGGCAAACCGCTGGCCGTCCGCGTCCGCGGGGTTGGGTCCATCAATAACTCCATTTCCCCTCTCTATGTGATCGACGGGTTCCCCAGCACCACCGGACTGGATATCATCAATCCGCAGGACATCGAGTCCATCGAAGTACTGAAGGATGCAGCCTCCGCGGCTATATACGGCTCAAGGGGCTCTAATGGCGTGGTGCTCGTAACGACTAAATCCGGCAAAGGCGGTAAACCGTCGCTGGGATTCGACAGCTATTATGGTTTGCAGCAACGGTTCAATCGGGTAGACGTGCTCAACCGCGACGAATATATCGATTTCGCCATCGAAGAGAGGAACAACACCTGGATGCTGCAGGGCGGGAATGCCTCCGATCCCAATTCCGTGCGCACCAATTCCGCCTACTGGCTTGACCCTCTTTGGCTCTCCGATCCTAAATCCCTTCCCAACAACGACTGGCAGAGCCTCATCGACAGGACGGCACCTGTGCAAAGCCACCAGGTCTCCGCCAGCGGCACTTCCGAGAATTTCAAATACTATCTGTCGGGTAATTATTTCAACCAGGAAGGCATCATCCTTGGCTCCGATTATAAAAGGCTTTCCTTCCGGAGCAACATCGAAGCCAGGCTCAAAAAGATCGTCACCATAGGTCTCAACCTTTCCGGCTCCGCCATCGGAGCCGACGATCCCAGCGCCGACGGCAACCAGGGGCCCGTAAGCAGAAGCATCCGCGTAGCGCCCACCGTCGGTCTGAAGCAGCAAACACAAAGCGGCGGATACAACCCATATCATGCGGCTTAATATCTCAACCCCATTGCGCTTGCTACCGAGATCACGAACAATACCAAGACAAGGGACCTGCTGGCAAATATGTACGCCAGCGTCGAGATCATTCCTAACCTGAAATTCAAGTCGACGTTTGGGTCCGAGTTCTTCAACACCCTCAACCAATATTTCCTGCCCAACGATATCAATCGCGGCGCGGGGAACGTCGGTTCCGTGGCCACGCTCAACAGGGAGAACTATCTCAATGAGAATACGCTTACTTATAACTATAAGAGCGACAGGCTTTCCCTGGACGGGCTTGCGGGCTTTACCTACCAGCAGAGCACGGATGTCACTACCAGTCTGGCGAAGTCTGGATTCCCCGACGCACAGATCACCACGTTGAATATAGGTACCACGCTTACATCCGGCTCCTCCGCCTCGGAAAAGTGGGCGCTTATGTCCTTGCTTGGGAGGATCAATGCTTCCTGGGACAGCAAATATCTGTTCATGGCCAGCATCCGGCGCGATGGCAGCTCCCGGTTTGGCTCCGAAAGACGATGGGGATGGTTCCCCGCCGTTTCGGGAGGTTGGCGCATCTCCCAGGAGAAGTTCATGAAAGACGTGCGTTTCCTGAATGAGCTGAAGCTGCGCGCAAGCTACGGTGCGGCAGGCAACGACAACATCGGGAACTATGCCGCCATCGGGTCGCTGCAGGGAAGCAACTATGTCCTGGGCAGCGGAGAAGCCGTCGTCAATGGTTTCAGCCCTTCTTCCTTTAGTAATCCCGCGCTGGGCTGGGAGAAAGTCTATACGCTCAACATGGGGTTGGACATCGGTCTCTTCGATAACAGGATATACCTCGGCTTGGATTATTACAACGCAACTACAAAGGACCTGTTGCTGAATGTGCCCATCCCTTCCATCCTGGGCTTTTCCAGCACGCTTATGAACATCGGAAAAGTAAGGAACAGGGGTTATGAGCTTGAGCTGAATACCGTAAACCTCAACGGCAGGCTGAAATGGACCACCGGCTTTAATATTTCTCATAACACGAACACTGTCCTGGCCCTGGGGGCCGGTAATGCGCCTATTTATACGACGAATTCGGGCTTTACCACCATTACGAAGGTCGGTCAGCCTATCGGCAGCTATTTTGCCTTCGTACAGGACGGCGTATTCAGGGATCAGCATGATTTCGATACGCACCCGCATTATTTAAATCAGAATGTGGGGGACATAAAATATAAAGATGTTACGGGAGATGGTGTGATCAATGCGGACGACCGGACTATCCTGGGTAACAACCAGCCAAAGTATTTCTGGGGTCTTCAGAACACATTCGCCTATGGAGATTTCGACCTGACGATGACGATGGACGGTCAGTGGGGTAATAAATTGCTAAACGTGGCCATCGGACAGGCAGGGCAGTCCAGGGGCAATGTCGATGGGTACTGGCGCGACAGATGGCGCTCTCCCGACCGTCCGGGCAACGGCTGGACGCCGCGGGCAGCCGTTACGGCCAACCTGACGACGCCATCCTCCTTCTGGCTGAGGGATGCATCCTTCTACAGGCTCCGGACAATTTTACTGGGATACAACTTCCGCAATCTCCTGGCGAGGAAATTGCCCGGCGTCGCAGGTCTGCGCATATATTTCAGCGTTGACAACGTATATATGCACGATCATTATAACAAAAATGCTCAAACGGGCAACTGGTCGAACACAAGCACCATGCAGGGCGTCGATTTCGATGCTTCCTATCCCCTGGCCAGGACCTATACATTCGGTATCAACTTAAAATTTTAATGCCATGCAGTCAGCTACAATAAAAAAGAACATAGCAGCCTGTTTCGTACTGGCGATGCTGCTGTCCGCCTGCTCCAAGCTGGAACTGGTGCCCATATCCCAGAAAAGCGTCGAGAACTTTTACAAAACGCCGACCGACATCAACCAGGCCGTCATCGGATGCTACAACGGCTTGCGGACAGTGTGGGTCACCGCGCAGTCGTCCTACATGCTCACCGAATCCAGGAGCGACAATGCATTCCAGGGTACGGCTTATGACGACGGCCCCATCTGCCGGTGGCAGGAGACGCCGGACCTGCCCACGCTGTTCACGGCCTGGTCGACGTATTATACCGATATCAACCGGTGCAACCGTATCCTGGAAAGTATCGGCAACGTCACCTTGCCTGATAGCCTGAAGAACCAATACACCGGAGAGGCTAAGTTCGCCAGGGCCATGTTCTATTTCGATCTGGTAAGACTTTTTGGCGGCGTTCCCATCGTAACGGCCACCATATCCCTTGGCGAAAGCTATAAAGTGTCCCGGGCTTCCGTGCAGGAGACCTATGACCTTATCGTCAGCGATCTGAAGGATGCGGGCAGCCTGCTTCCCGACGCCTATGCGTCCACCGACAATGGGAGGGCTACAAAGTGGGCCGCAAAAGCCTATCTCGGGAAAGTTTATCTCTTTCGCAGCGGCTTCCCTTTGAACAAGGGCGAATGGGACCTTGCCAGACAAGCCTTCTCAGAGGTCATCGGCTCTCATAAATTCCAGTTTTTCGCGAACTATGCGGATATCTATAGTTTTACCAACGAGTCCAAGGCGCAGCAGGTCTTTTCCATCCAGTTCAAAGCCGGCGCCGACGGCAACGGGAACCCTTTCCCTACCAGGAATGCGCCTAATGACATTATCCCGGGGACCGTCGCCCAGGGTGGTATCCCGTTCGGCGGCTCGCCATTCAACCTTTTTGTTTCGACCGATCTTGTCAACAGTTTTGAACCCGGTGATCTGCGTAAGTCCGTCGCCATCCGTCAGAGCTATGTAAATAAAGGCAACCAGACCATCACTACCGTCCCCTTTTGCCAGAAGTACCAGAATGGTACGGTGGCGGCGCTCAACGACTGGGACATCGACTGGATAGCCATGAGCTATACCGATGTGCTGATGATGTATGCCGAATGTCTGAACGAATTGGGATATGTCCCGGACGGAGAAGCTTTCCAGATCCTGAATGACGTGCGCCAAAGGGCCGGCCTGGCGGCAAAGACCTCCACGGACGTACCGGATCAGGCGGCTTTCAGGCTATGGATGGAAAAGGAAAGACGATGGGAGCTTTGCTTCGAGAATGTCCGCTGGTTCGATCTTGTCCGGACAGACAGGGCGCTTACCGTCATGAAGGCCTTTCTTACCCAATACGGCATGGGAGACAATGTAGTCAGCAGGGATCAGTATCTTTACCCCATTCCACAAACAGTGATAGACGTATCACCTATCATTACGCAAAACCCCTGACGTTGAAGACAACTGTAAAAGATCCGTCACCAGGCGTGAAGGCATGGCTATATGTTTTCCTGCTGTGTATAGTGGGCTGTCTGAATTATCTGGACCGCATCATGATCACTACGATGCGCCCGGCCATCAAGCTGGCTATCCCAATGACAGAAGCCGATTTCGGATTGCTGACGGCGGTATTCCTTTGGGTCTACGGGCTGTGCAGCCCGTTTGCCGGCTATTTGTCCGACCGCTTTAAGCGCAGCAGTGTCATTATTGCCAGCCTGTTCTTATGGTCGGCCGTTACCTGGCTCACCGCTCATGCAACCACGTTTGGAGAACTGGTGACGACAAGAGCGCTGATGGGTATCAGTGAAGCATGCTATATTCCGGCTGCGCTGGCATTGATAATGGATTATCACAAGGGGGCTACCCGGTCTTTTGCCACAGGCCTGCATATGGCCGGCATCCTGACCGGCCAAAGCCTTGGATCCATCGGAGGATATCTTTCCGAACACCACGAATGGAACTATCCGTTCAAATTATTCGGTGTGGCAGGCATGGCATATGCTATTATACTGGCTATATCCCTCAGGGATGTACCGGATCGTGCAGAAGTCCGCAGGAAAGGGGATGTCCAGCTCTCCCGGGCGATGCATACCCTGTTCAGGGAGCCTTCGTTCATACTGGTATTGATATGCTGGACGCTGATAGGCATCTGCGGCTGGATCGTCCTGGGATGGCTGCCATCCTATTATATGGAAACTTTTAATTTATCCCAGGCGCTGTCCGGCGTTTATTCCACCACCTATATTTCCCTGGCAGGGCTGGCAGGTGTTGTGCTCGGTGGTTTTCTGGCTGACAGATGGCAACGTGTCAACCCTATGGCCCGGATACTCGTTCCGGCGATCGGGGTATTTCTGGCGGCCGCCGGTGTGCTGCTGGGCAGCAACAGCGTGGTATTGATCCTGACTATTGGGGGGTTTGTCCTCTATGCGTTGACAAAGGCATTCAGCGATGCCAACATGATGCCTGTGCTTTGTATGATCGTCGATACGCGCTATATCGCCACCGGTTATGGGATATTGAATTTTTTCGCCTGTCTGGCGGGAGGGGTGGGGTTATATGCGGGCGGATTGCTGCGGGATGCCGAGATCAATATCAGGAATATTTTCCTGGCAGCCGGCGTATTATTATTTGTCTGTGGCTTTCTGCTGATCGCGGTGATAAAAAGGATGCGCATGACCGCTGTCTAAACGCTATCCGGATGCGGATGTTGCCAGGGCGCGCGATACGGCCGCTGTAACAATGCGGTTGCTTCGGGATCGCCCACGACGATGCGTTTTACAGGATCATAAACGACGGGACGCCCTGTTTTCATCGATATGTTAGCCAGGATGCAGCTGGCTGTGCTGATATGGCCTTCTGCGATGTCCGCCACCGGACGTCCATTCTTTTCAATGGCGTCCAGGAAGTTCAGCATATGGAGCCTTGTCGCAGGCGCAGCATTCAATTCTATGTCTTTTTCGGTAAGGTCTTCGGGATATTTTTCTTTTTCATATACGACGTCCCGGTGGATCTTATCTCCTTTACCTTCCGGAATAAAGTCGTACCGCATGGTGCTGGCTTCCAGAGTACCTTTTTCTCCGAACAGCTTGAAGGACCAGGGGTAGTCCGGGTCAGCGGGGGTGCCCCAGCTCCGGTGCTGCCATATACAGTTGAGGTCGTCGTATTCGAACAGGGCCGATTGGGTGTCGGCTATATTGGACTTGCCTTCCTTTTGCACATAGATACCGCCCGTGGAACTGATGCGTTTGGGCCAGCCAAGCTGCAGCATCCAACGTACTGTATCGAACATGTGTATGCACATATCGCCCATGATCCCATTACCATATTCCATAAATGTCCGCCACCAGCGTACGTGGGGCAATCCGTCATAGGGGCGCAGGGGAGCGGGGCCTGTCCACCTCTCGTAATCAAAAAAGTCCGGAACAGGCTGTACGGGGGGATTGCCGTTGTTCCGCATATGATAGTAACAGCACATCTCCACATGGGAGATCTTACCCAGCAGCCCGGCATCGACAATGTTCTTTTTGGCATCGATGAGGTGGGGCGTGCTTTTCCGTTGTGTGCCCACCTGGACGACCTTGTTGTATTTCCGGGCTGCCGCGATCATGGCTTCCCCTTCGATGACGTCCACGCTGATGGGCTTTTGCACATAGACATGGGCTCCGGACCTGATGGCGTCGATGGCCGTCAGCGCATGCCAATGATCCGGTGTTCCGATGAGCACGATGTCCAGATGGTTTTCCGCCAGCATTTTACGGTAGTCCTGGTAGAGCAGGGGTGTCTTGTGCGATTGCTGACGCTGACTAACGAGGGAGGCTGCCCCTTCGAGCATTTTTTTATCCACATCACAAAGGGCCACGACTTCCACGGGGGCGACCTGGATCAAACGGAACAGATCGCTTTTTCCGTACCAGCCTGTGCCGATGAGCCCGACACGATATTTTTTATCAGGGGCGGGAGAGCCGGCGGCGGCCGTACTGATCGAAGCCAGGGCCAGCGAGGTTGCAGCGTTTTGGAGGAACCGGCGGCGGTTGATGACAAGCTTATCCATCTATCTTTTTCTTTATTGGTTATAAAGATATTAAAACTTATCTTGGCACCAGAGGACACGATGCCTGCCCTGTATTATTAATAGACTATTAAGTTTTTGTCGTGTGGCAGGTAATGCCCTCCCTTTGTATTTATTTTACAGGGCGTAACCATAATTATCTGCTGCTGCACATGTATTACGAAGAAAGCATATTGATAGAAGGGTTGAAGAAGGGGGATATGCGCGCGTTCGAGCGGCTATTCAGGGAATATTATGAGCTGTTGTGTCTTTTCGCCAACCGCTTTGTAGACAATATGCCTGTGGCAGAGGAGCTCGTGTCGGATGCCTATGCCGCCCTCTGGGAAAAACGGGAGACCCTGCTGATCAGCACCTCCTTCCGGGCTTATATCTACAGGGCAGTTCGTAATCGCTGTCTCAATCACATCAAACATCAGCGTATCGAAAAGGCCTACATGGAATATGTCCGTCATCATCATCTTTTGTCCGATGAAGGCATGGATAGCGCCCGTGAAGAGGAACTGGCCCGTGAAGTGGAAGAAGCCATTGAAAGCCTGCCCGAACGGTGCCGCCAGATATTCAAGATGAGCCGGTATGAAGACCTCCGGTACATCGATATTGCCAAAGCCCTGCAACTCTCTCCAAAAACGGTGGAACGGCAGATGATGATCGCCCTGGAGAAGCTTCGCCGTCACCTGAGCCACCTTTTCGCCTCTGTCTGACATTTCTTTAAAAAAGTGTCTTCTGCCTTTGAGGGTATTTTCCATCCCGGTTGTCTAAGGGGCCTATGATGGACGAAGAGATAAAACCCCTCCTTGTAAAATATATCAGTGGTAATGCAGATCCAAACGAACGGCAGTTTGTCCGTCAATGGCTGGAAGAAAGCCAGGATCATGTAGATTATTTCACCAGTCTGAAAGCCGCCTGGGATGATGCCCTGTACCATCCTGGTGAGCGCAGGGTCAATACCGATGATGCTTTTAACAGGCTGCGTAAAAGATTGGCGCCTGATGAAACGGCGGCCGAACCAGCGGTGGAACCGATAATGGAAAAGCGGCAAAGGCGGCTATTTTCTATCCCAAGGGTAGCAGCAGCGGCCATTCTGCTACTTATCGCCGGCAGTGCAGGCGTATATCTATATAAGAAGAGCTCCCCCCAGCCCATAGCTCAAACGGCGCTTGCCCTGTTTGTTCCCAATGGCAAGATGAAGAAGATCGTCCTGCCGGACAGTACGGAGGTGTGGCTGAACGCGGGCACCCGTTTTAGCTATGCCGCTGATTTCGGAGCGCATATCAGGGAAGTATCCCTTGACGGAGAAGGCTATTTTGCCGTAAAGCATATGGAGAATATCCCATTTGTCGTAAAAGCCCATGGATATATGGTCCGGGATATCGGGACCATTTTTACTGTCAGCGCTTATCCCCACGATCATTTCCGGACAGCCGTCATCGAAGGCGAGGTGGAGGTTTCGGGCCAGCGCATCCATATGGGGCACGACGGGAAGGTATTGCTTACCAGGAACGAAGTGCTGAGCATCGATGAAAGCAGTCCCCGACAGGAAAAATCTGCCGGGCCACCGGCCCATGTGCCGGAGGCAGACCAAACGTCTTTGCCGGAGACCCAGCCACAGGCCATCTCTGCCGTTGAAATGGATCGTTATGCCGGATGGAAAGACCAGCTGCTGGTGTTCGAAGAAGAGACATTCGATGAGGTGGCGCAAAGACTACAGCGGACATTCGATGTAAAGATCCGTATCACCAGCAGCCAGTTGGCAGGCTTCCGGTATACAGGCAGGTTCAACAAAGTGCAGAACATCTCGGAGGCGCTGAGGATCATCCGGGAGACGACGCCGATCGTCTATCGTACAGAGAAGGACACCATTATCATTTCGATGGATAAAAAGGGATTGTAATTTTTTCACCTTAAAAACAACAACTATGGGCCGACCATGCGGTTGCTAAAAAAACACCGGGAAATGTTCCCGCATTCCCCGGATGTAAATAGCTAACAGCTAATAACTTAGTAAAAATACGAGGATCAGTTATTAACTAATTAACACATCAAATGTATGTATTTACACGCTATTCCTAAAAGGCGCGAGGATTTTTTGCGGAAAACCCAAAGGATCATGAGGCTTACGATATTCTTATTGATTACGGGCTTAATCCATTCACAAGCCGCTGTCTATTCGCAGGAGGCCCGGTTTACCATTCATGAAAAGAATGTAACGCTCAAAAAAGTCCTGAAAGAGATAGAGGCTTCCAGTGATTATAGTTTTTTTTACAGAACAGACCAGATCGATCTGCGGCAAAAGGTCGATGTCGCTGTCAGGGACGGACATATAGACGTGGTGCTTAAACAGGTGTTGCGCGGGCAGCCCCTTTCCTATGATATCGTTGGAAAGGTGGTCGTCATCAAACCGCTGCATGATACTTCTGCAAGGGCCCTTATTCCAGTCAGAGGCGTGGTGATAGACTCCGCGACCCGTCAACCTCTCGCGGGGGTTTCGGTACAGGTGAGAGGTTCGAAGAATGGGACGGTGACCAATGAAAAAGGTGAGTTTTCCCTGGCGGCATCCGACTCCGCCGTACTGGTGATCTCTTTTGTCGGATATGCTCCCCAGGAGCTGCCTGTGCGTGAGCAGGGCAATCTGCAGATCTTCCTGAAACCATCCAACTCCGGGCTTAACGAAGTGGTGGTTGTCGGATATGGCACGCAGAAAAGGTCCAATCTTACAGGAGCCGTGGCGCAGGTGGATTCGAAGATGATCGAGGACCGTCCTGTCTCCAATGTGGGACAGGCCTTACAGGGGGTGATCCCCAACCTGAACATCAATTTCTCGGATGGACATCCGGGCAGCCAGGCCAAGTTCAACATACGGGGCTTTACTTCCATCAATGGCGGCAGTCCGCTGGTGATCATCGATGGCGTACCCGGTGACATCAACCTGATCAACCCCCTGGATGTAGCAACTATTTCGGTGCTGAAGGATGCCTCCTCTGCCGCGATCTATGGAGGCCGTGCCGCTTATGGCGTGATCCTGATCACGACCCGGCACGGTGCAAAAGGCAAGGTCCAGGTGAACTACAGCGGCAACTATTCAGTGGCCACTCCCACTACCAGCCATGCCTTCATGACTGACGGCTACAGCACCGGCAAACTGGTGGATGAAGCCTTTAAGATCGCCACCGGCAATCCTTATACGGGCTATACAGACGCTGATTATGAGCAGCTAAAGGCAAGACAGACCGATCACACCCTGCCTTCCGTCGTCGTCGACAACCGTAATGGCCGGGATCAATACGTTTGGTATGGCCATACGGACTGGTGGCATTTTTATATGCGGAATACCATGCCTTCCATGAGCCATTCCGTCAGCTTTTCCGGCGCAACGGACAATATGGACTACGCCATCTCCGGCCGTTATTATCAACAGAAAGGTCTCATGCAGTTCAACAGAGACCAGTATACGAGCTATAATGTGCGTGCCAAGGTGAATGCAAAAATGACCTCCTGGCTACATTTCAGCGAGAACATGCAGTTGACGGCCTGGACTTATAATTTTCCCGGATGGGGTATCAACAATACCTTTGTTTCCATGGGCGTACATGCGCTGCCTTCCTATGTACCCACCAACCCGGACGGCACTTTCACCTACAGGACGAACCTTAACAATTATGGGATAGGGGATGGCCTGGCAGCCGACCTGCAGTACGGCAAATCCAAGGGCCAGCAGCAGAACTTCGATATTACCAATACTATCACTCTGACCGCAGACATCACAAAGGACATCAGCCTGGTGGCCAGCTACAGCTATGACCTGAATCCTTATTCCGCCTTCCAGCGCAGGGCGCAGGCTCCATGGTCCATCTTTGTGGGGCAGACGGATTACGTAGGAACGGATAGCTATGCGGAGTCCTCCAACCTGGACCAATACCATGTCGTCAATGCTTATGGTACGTACGCGCATGGATTTAACGGGCATAACATCAAGGTTACGGCAGGTTATAACCAGGAGCTGAAAAAGTACAGGCTGATCAATGGCTCGGCTGTGAACCTGCTTTCAACGGACCTCAATGGTCTGGACCTGGGCACTTCCGGTCAAACCACGGGTGGTAATTCGGTCGAATGGGCGCTGCTTGGCTATTTCGGTCGTATCAATTATGATTATAAAAGCAAATATCTGCTGGAAATGAATGCCCGTTATGACGGCAGCTCGCATTTCCCGGCCGGCAACCGGTTTGGCTTCTTTCCCTCCGTATCCGGCGGATGGCGTATCAGCGAAGAGCCTTTCTTCGCAAGCTTGAAAAGGACGGTCTCCGAACTGAAGCTGCGCGGCTCCTATGGCTCCCTGGGTAATCAAAGCCTTAGCACTACGCTGAGAAATTCGAACTATCCCTATATATCCGTCGTCAGCACGGGGCTTTCCAGCTGGCTGATCAACGGGGCAAAACCGCAAACGATCAGCGCCGGCGCTCCTGTATCCCCGGACCTCACCTGGGAAAAGATCAACAGCGCGGATGCGGGTGTAGACATCGGACTGATACACAATCACCTCAACGTCACTTTTGACTGGTATGACCGCAAGACCCAGGACATGCTGATCAATGGTAAGACCCTTCCCGCCATATTTGGCGCCGGCTCGCCCAAGCAAAACGCCGCCGACCTGGATACGAAAGGATATGAGCTTTCCGTCAACTGGCAGAACGATGCCTCCCTGGGGAATAAGGTGCTGACCTATAACATCGGCGTCGTATTCTCGGACTACAAATCATATATCACCCGTTTTGACAACCCCAGCAAGCTGCTGAGCAACCATTATGCCGGTGAAAGGGTAGGGGATTTCTGGGGATATACCGTAGATGGATATTTCAAGACTGATGCAGAAGCGCAATCATACGCCGTCAACCAGGACTTTGTCAACAAGCAACGTTTGTCTGCGCCTGGCGATGGCCACTTGCTGCAAGCGGGGGATATGAAATTCGTGGACCTGACGAAGGATAATATCGTCAACAACGGACAGAACACCCTGGACAACCATGGCGATCTCCGCCGGCTGGGCAACAACCTTCCCCGTTATTCCTTTGGCATCAACCTGGGGGCCAGCTGGAACGGGTTCGATGTGTCCGTTTTCTTCCAGGGCATCGGGCACCAGGATTGGTATCCGGGCAATGAAACCTATATGTTCTGGGGTCCTTACGGACGTCCGTATTACTCTTTTATCCCCAAGGATATCCAAGGCAAGATCTGGAGCCCGGAGAACCCCAATGCTTATTTCCCCAAGCTGAGAGGGTACGAGGCATTGAATGCGAATGCCGAGCTAACGTCCGTCAACAACCGTTATATGCAGAACCTGGCCTATCTCCGGCTAAAGAACCTGCGGGCGGGCTACAGTCTTCCGTCTTCTTTGCTGAAACACTGGAAGATCGCCCGTGTAAGGATCTATTTCAGCGGTGAGAACCTGTTCACCACCACGGCTTTGAAATCGAAATATGTAGATCCGGAGCAGGTGTCGGCTGATCCCGACGGCGTCAGGGGCGATGCCAATGCGAGGAACTATCCTTTTATGAAGAACTTCTCCGCCGGCCTGGATATCACCTTTTAAGATCGTTAATATATTATCATGAAATACGAAGTATTCATGAACACCATTGAAAAAACATATAATACCGTGAATAAAAAGTTATCTATTATATTTTCTTCTGTCGTCCTGCTGGTATCCTGCTCGAAGTTCCTCGACAGGCAGCCGCTGACCCAGATCTCGCCGGACAATGCGTTCAGCAGCGAAAGCGAGCTCAAGCTGTATATACAATCCTTTTATGGAATGTTCCCCTCCGCGGACGGAGGCTTTCCCAATGGAATTTACAATGAGAACATCGACAATATTGTTCTGACCAGCCTGTCCAATCAACTGACGGGCGACCGGGTCGTGCCTGTGACGGACGGCAACTGGAGCTGGGGTAATCTGCGCAATATCAATTTCTTTCTGCAGAACTATACCAAGGGGCATCTGCCGGACAATATCACGGCCCCCTATGTAGGCGCCGCCAGGTTCTTTCGCGCTTATTTCTATTTCAATATGGTGACCCTATATGGCGATGTTCCCTGGATATCCACCGTCATCGACGCCAATGATTCCGTTCTGCTGCACAAAACCAGGGATCCCAGGAAAACGGTCATGGACTCTGTTCTGGCTGACCTGGACTATGCCATCGCGCATATGACTGCCACCAAGGCCCCCGACCAGGTGTCGAAATGGACAGCCATGGCGCTGAAATCAAGGGTCTGCCTTTTTGAAGGGACATTCCGGAAGTATCATGCAGGAGATGATTTCGACGAAGGGTTCACGGACGCAAACATATGGCTGCAGCGCTGCGCGGATATCTGCGACACACTGATAAAAAGCAATATGTACAAGCTCCATGTCAGCACGCCTAACACCGCTTATGGAGAGCTTTTCTCCCAGCAGTCGCCGGATGTGAATGAATATATCCTTGCCCGTACCTATAGCGCGGGGCTTTCCGTCTTTCATAACCTGAACTATTATACGGTATCTCCATCCTATGGCAAGCCGGGCCTGGAAAAAAAGCTGGTGAACAGCTATCTGATGAAAGACGGCACCCGCTTCACAGACATAGCAGGCTATGACACGATGACCTTCTCCCATGAGGTACAAAACCGTGATCCCCGGCTTGCCCAGACCATACGGACGCCGGGTTATACACGAATCGGCACGACCAATCAGCTGCCTCCCGATTTTAGCGCCACCGTCACGGGTTACCAGCTGACAAAATTCGTATCCGACCCTTCACAGGACGCGAACCAGCGATCAGTGACGCCCCTGCCTATCTTCCGCTATGCGGAAGTGCTGCTGAATTATGCGGAAGCAAAAGCTGAACTGGGTTCATTGGACCAGGCGGGTCTCGATAAATCCATCAACCTGCTGCGGAGCCGGGTAGGCATGCCTCCGCTGGACCTTGCGACGGCTAACGCCAATCCCGACCCTTACCTGGCCGGGCAATACACCGAGGTCTCCTCCACCAATACAGGCGTGATCCTGGAGATCCGGCGCGAACGAAGGGTCGAGCTCGTGATGGAAAGCTTCCGGTGGAATGATCTGATGCGCTGGAAAGAAGGTCATCTGGTGGCAGACCAGTTCAAGGGCATGTATTTCCCCGGTCCGGGATCTTATGACCTGGACATGAACGGAAAGACCGACGTGGTCATCTACACCGACACCAAACCGCCGGCACAGAACGGTGTGGTATATCTGAAGCTGGGCAGCGACATCGACCTGGAGAACGGTCAGGCCGGAGGGAATATCGTCGTCAACAAAAAGATCGGGAAACAATGGCATGAGAACAGAGATTACCTTTTCCCGATACCCTCACAGGAAATATTGCTGAATAACAAGATCACCCAGAACCCCAACTGGCAACCCTAAAATTAAAACATGCAAAAATTACTATTAGCGTTTGCTTTGATGGGCTGCACCGGAGGACTGGCCCATGCGCAGAAGATAAAGGTGATGACCTATAATATCCATCATGCCAATCCGCCCTCAAAGGCGAAAGAAGGCACTATCGATCTGCCGGCGGTGGCGGCGGTGATCAATGCCGCCCGGCCTGACCTGGTGGCCTTGCAGGAATTAGATGTCAACAACAAGAGGGCGGGGCTTGATGTCAATGAGGCTAAGGAACTGGGACGTCTGACAGGGATGCACTATTTCTTTAGCCGCGCTATCTGGTTCCAGGACGGGGCTTATGGCGTCGGGGTTTTATCCCGTTTGCCTATAAAGGATACGATGAGGTTTGAGTTGCCTGTTCCAGCGGGTGTGCAAAATGCGGAGACGCGTGCGCTTTGCGTGATCAAGGTACAATTGCCGGGAGGCAAGGAGATACTTTTCGGGTCGACCCACCTTGATCAGCATAGGGACGATGAGACCAGGGTGCTGCAGGCCCGGACCATTGCGAACGTTGTACGGTCATTCAAGTTGCCCTTTATCATCGGAGGGGACTTTAATTCAGAGCCCGACAGCCGTCCGATGCGTCTGCTGGATAGCGTGCTTACCAGGAGCTGCAGGACAGATTGCCCTCTGACCATTCCTACGGAAAGTCCTGCGAAGACCATCGATTATATATTGTTTACTCCTGCTGCAGGCTTTACATCCCTT
>DASZVM010000492.1:0-6010 GCA_035547295.1 Puia sp.
CTCCTCCATTCACCTGCCTGCTAAAGATAACCTGGCCGATCACATTATACAAGACGATCGTATAATGCTGGCTGGCCTCTCCCCGGATATCGATGTTCAGCGTCCTGTCGACAGGATTTGGATAGGCCGATACCTGGGGCCCGCTGCCGCCGCCCAGTTCTACCACATTGGTGTAGCTCTCACCCCCACCCTTATACAGTATATGCAGACGGTATAGGTTCCTCCCGGTTCCGGGATGCTCATCCACAAAAACATAAGCCTGCCCCTGTTGTGCGTCGGTACGTGCCGGTACCCTGGCCACCGGTACAAAGACAGCATTCGCATCACCCGTACGCTGCAGCTCAAAGCCGCCGATGCCGCTGGCCACAGGGGTCGTCCAGTTCAGCCGGTTGTCTCCGGACACCTGATCCCCTTCAAGTACGATATCCACAGGCAGGATGGCGCCGCATGTACCGGTCAGACGGAAATAAGAAACTTTGGTCAGACACCCGGAATTCACAGAGGTCTTGGCCACATAAAGGCCTGTATCGGAAAACTTCACATTGGCAATGGAATAGGTCGACGAGCCGCTGGCCAGCAAAACACTATCCCCCGTCTTCGACTTCTTATACCAGGCATAAGTGGCATTCGGCAAGACGTCTGTAGACAGGGTAGTAGCCGTATTGATACAATCGGAAGTAGCAGTGACGATGGTATTGGCCAGCGGCAGGACGCTGACATCGTTGAGGGCGCTGTTCCCGCAGACATCGATAGCCCGAAGACGGATAAGATTATACTTCGTGTTATTGCTGATATTGAATATAGGGCTGGTCTGAGGACTGGTGACGACACTGGGCGTCGACGGACTGCTCGCTATGATCTCATACGTGTAGGGAGCAATACCGCCCGTCACGGAAGCCCCTACGCTAAAGCTGTTGTTGTCACACTGGTACGCGGAGGATTTCTCCAGGCTCGGAAAGGCATATTTCGGCACCACCGTAGTATCATTGACAGAAGTGGTACAGCCTGAAAAAGTATAGGTCAGCACATAGGTGCCCGCATCCAGGTTGGGGAAAGTAAACGTATTCCCGCTCTTGAAGGAATAGCTGATGGAAACAGGCGAAAAATCCTGCTGGGTAATGGATACATTCAACCCCGAAAGATTGCTGGTCGCCGTGACCGCCAGCGTACCCGACCCATCAGCCTTCAGGCTCGAAGGACACTGCGGCGTCACCGAATAGGTGGGCAGGACATTGCTGGGCTGGGCCGCCACGGTCAGCGTATCCGGCATGCCGCAGACGCCCAGGACGACCACTTTATACTTCAGGGCCGTAGACAATGAAGGTATGCCCGCCAGGGTTGTCGTCGTACCGCTAAAGCTGGCGGAGCGGATCGCATGATACAAAGTATCATATACCTGCACCTGGTACGGCCCTATCCCGGCCGTCACCTTGATCGCAAGGTCCGTAGCATTATAGGTACAGGATGGGGTTGCCGTTGCACCTGCGGCAATAGCAGCGGGATTCAGCGAAAAACATCTGCTGATGGTCGTGTCCCGGCACGAATTGACAATATCGATACAGTACGAGCCGTAGCCGACATTATTGAAAACACCGTTGGTGCTATTGGCGACTACATTCCCCCCATTGTCCTTCAGCGTATATTCCGCGCCTGCCAGGTTTTGCTGTCCCGTGACGCTTACCGTGAACGAGCTGCAGGTCTGGTTGCTGTATGTCAGGTTCGCATCGACGGCAGCGGCCGGTTTCGTAGTATTGATGGGAGTGGTAAACACTTTACCCGTACAGCTATCCGTCGTTTTGATCGTATAAACGCCGTATCCCGTGACGACGAAGATACCCGTGGTATTACAGTCCCCCACCTGGTTGCCATGCTGGTCATACAGGCAGAACCGGGGAGAGAAAAGGTTCTTCTGACTGGTGATGGTAGCCTTGAAAGTGGAGCAGGAGAGGTTGACGATAGAGACAGGCCCGATGGAAGGCACAGGCGCCGTCGTGGTTATACATTTCAGGAATACGCCATTGGTACAGCCGTCCGTGGTCCTTACGCAAACTTTTCCATAAGGCACATTATTAAAAATACCCTGTGGATTACACTCCAGCTGATTTCCATTCTCATCCAGCAAACAATATTCCGCGTTGAAAATATTCTGTTGCCCCGTTACCTTGATGGTATAGCCGCCGCAGCCCAGGTTGCTGACAGAAGGGCTTCCCCCGCTGGGAGCAGGCTTCGTGACATTCACACACCGCTGGATGGTGGTGTCGTGGCAGTCGTCTGTAACGTTGATACAATAGTTTCCATAAGGTACATTCGTAAAGATACCCGTGCTGTTGCATTGTCCCACCTGGTTACCGGCAGCATCCACGAGACAGTACCAGGGATGGGTCATGCCGGATGCCCCGCCGAGCTTCGCCGTAAAAGTGCTGCAACCATAGCTGCTGGTGGAGATATTGCCGACGGTACGGGTCCTCTTTGCCCCATTCACCGTCACTATCAATGGCGCCGCCTGACATCCATCCGTTATGCTGATCTTATACGTGCCATAAGGCAGACCGCTGAACACACCGGACGGATTGCATGCCTGCCCCGGTACGGCATGCCCCGCGGCATCCGTGATACAATAATTGGGATTGATCAGGTTGCTCTTGCCTGTGACGGTGGCCGTAAAGGTAGTACAGGTATAGCCCGATATGCCGGCAGTGGCATCCACCGCCGGGATGGCCTTTGTCTGCGTAAAACAACGGGTGATCACCGTGTCATAACAGCTTTGCGTCGCTTTTATGCAATAAGAGCCATACGGAAGGCCATTGAACACACCTGTCGTATTGCAGGGCTGCCCGCTCACAGCATTGCCATTGGCATCCACGATACAATACTGCGCATTGGTCATATTCACCTGTCCGGTGACGCCAACGTTGAACCCGAAGCAATCCTGTCCCGAAATAGTCACATTGGCGCTTAAAGAAGGCACCGCCGTATTCGTCCAGGTCTTCGATTGTATCTGCCCGCATCTGTCCTTGGCTATCAACTGAATGGTCCGCTTGTTCCCCAGGCTGAAGTTGAAGCCCGGATTGTTGCTCCAGACAGTATCCCCCGCGGCGCGGACCACCCCATACATCCAGCCGTTAAAAGCCGTTCCGGAAGCATTCGTATTCCCTTTACTATCCGTCAGGCTGATCTGGGCCGTATAATTCTGACAGGAGACCAGCGTCGCACCGGCCGAGGTAATGGACCATGTATAATTCTGTATGCTGATGGTACGGGTCTGGATGCTTCCGCAACTGTCCGTCATCTGCACAGAATACGTACCAGGCATCAATCCTGTAAATTTCCCGGTGGAATTGGTTGTCCCTACCCCCATGGGTGAAGGCGCTACCAGCTTGTAAACGAACGGCGTCCGGCCGTTCAGCACGCCTGTCACAGACACCGTTCCATCAGTACCATTGTTACAGGTGACATCCGTCTCGGTAAGACCAAATCGGGGCTGGGTATAAGACCCGGGAATAACCACATTCGTTACCGTCGTCTCGCAATTGGTGACGATATCCTTGACGGTCAGGACATATGTTCCCGGTTGTAACCCTGTAATAAGATCGGAAGAAGTGTAATCCACAATGGTAGGCCCCTGCATCTTGTAATTGTAGGTTCCTGTGCCGCCGGAAGGAGATACTTTCACCGAACCGGTGGCCATACACCTGGATTCGGCAACAGTATAGGTAGCCTTTAATTCACGGCAGTTTTGCGAAAAACCTGCCTGTTGCACAAATGTCAACAGCAGCAGCAGCACGGTTCCCCGTACGGGGATGGGTCTGGGTCTCATAGGGGCTCGTTTTCTAAGGTACTGGATCATGGTCCTAGTCAGGACACTACAAATTTTCTAAAAAAATAGTTAAAAAACGAATGTTTTTACATGTTTTTTAAATACCCCTATTTGATACCACTTATTTGAATATTGGTTATACTGTTCTTATTGAGGATCAATATTTTCGAACAATCCTAAATTTCGGGCTCCTGCTGGCTCAGACAATGGAAGCTTCCCAGTCCCCAGATGATCTCCGTAGAGTCGATCCCCACCACCCTCCTACCGGGAAAACAGTCCTGGATGATCTCTAAAGCCTTTTCGTCACGCCCGCAACGGAAGGTAGGCACGATCACGGACTCATTGGCAATATAAAAGTTTGCGTAAGAGGCCGGCAGACGCTGATCCTCATATACTACGTCCTCAGGCATCGGCAGCTCGACGATATTCAGCTGTTTCCCATCGGGAAGACGCATCTTCTTCAGGTCCGACAGGTTATCCTGTAATAAGGTATAATTCTCATCCTGCCTGTTCTCCTCTATCACCGTGATGACCGTATCCTCATTGACAAAACGGACAGTATCGTCGATATGCCCATCAGTATCATCTCCCACAATACCTTCTTTTACCCACAATACGTGGTCGACACCATAATAGTCCACCAGGTAGGTTTCAATCTGCTCGCGGGTTAAATGAGGATTACGGTTCTTGTTCAGCAGACAGCAGGTGGAAGTTATCACCGTGCCATTTCCGTTGAAGTCGACAGAGCCGCCTTCCATGATGATCCCCGGATAAAACACAGGCAGGTTCAACGCTGATCCCACCAGCGTGGGGATCACATCATCCAGGTCAAAAGGAGGATACTTATTCCCCCATGCATTGTAATTCCAGTCTACGATGACCTTCTTCGGCTCTGCCTGCGGATTGATAAGGAAGGCAGGACCATGATCCCTGCACCAGGCATCATTGGTAGGATGAAAATAAAAACGCACCCGGCTCATATCTGCCTCCGCCTGCTGCAGACAGCTCACGGCAAACGATTTCATCGCTTCATCCCGCACATTGATACACACATCCTCACCCTTTGCCAGCTCCTTTATAAAAAGACTGTAATAAGGATAGATCGCATGGATCTTTCCCGGCCAGGAAGCCTCTTTATGAGGCCAGCTAAGCCAGGTAGCCGCATGCCGGCGGAATTCCGCAGGGAAATAATAGCCAAGCTCTTTGGGTGTAGGAAGCGTGCTGCTGCTCATAGTCGATGGTCGTGCTTAATCCTGGTCGATATATCTTTTGGTGATGGGCTGGTAAGAATCGATCCTTCTGTCACGCATAAAAGGCCAGTGCGTACGATAACGGTCCGTCGCTGCAGTATCGATCTCCACGACAAACGTCTCCTCCTCCTCATGGGAACCCTGGTACAGCAGCGTGCCGAAAGGATTGGCCACAAATGAGCCGCCCCAGAATTTCATAGCGCCGTTCTGCTCAAAACCCACCCTGTTCACACTCACCACATGCACGCCGTTGGCCACGGCATGACTGCGCTGCATGGTCTGCCAGGCATTGTACTGCTCAATATTGGTCGCCTCGTCCTGGACGGTAGCCCAGCCGATAGCCGTGGGATAAAAAAGGATCTCCGCACCCATCAGCGCCGTTATACGGGACGCCTCCGGATACCACTGGTCCCAGCAGATCAATACCCCGATGCTGGCATATTTGGTCTTGAATATCTTATAGCCCAGATCGCCGGGCGTAAAGTAAAACTTCTCGTAATAGGCAGGATCGTCGGGAATATGCATCTTCCGGTATTTACCCAGGTAGGTCCCGTCCGCATCCAATACGGCCGTCGTATTATGGTAGAGACCCTGCGCCCGCCGCTCGAACAACGATGCAACGATGACCACCTTCAGCTCGGCCGCCAGCTTACCTAAGACCTCGGTGGACGGACCCGGAATAGCTTCCGCCAGCTTGAAGTTCTCATAATCCTCCACATCGCAGAAATAAAGAGAAGTGAACAGCTCCTGCAGACAGACGATCTGTGCCCCCCTGGCAGCTGCAGCCCGCACCTCTTTCATGGCCTTTTGCAGATTGGCTTCCTTGTCGGAAGTGCAGCTCATCTGGACCAGCCCTATTTTTACCTTTGACATAGCGCTAAAAAATGAACGGCAAAACTACAAAAAATCGAGGAGTGAATGGCAGTTATTTCCGCCCCATTTC
>DASZVM010000493.1:0-2276 GCA_035547295.1 Puia sp.
AGATCCGATGACATGCCCGGCGTAAAAAGCCATCTCTCCAACGACTCCGCCAACACGGCTTTTAGTCCCGTCAATCTATACAATCTCACCTATCCGCTTGCAAATGCAGGACTGAACGCCGACGACGGCTTCCTGCTGGGGGCCGGTTTCCGCTTCGTCCGTCAAAAGGGATTCCGGAAGGATCCCTACTCCGGCATGTATGAGCTGATGCTCACCCACTCCTTCTCCACGGACGCCTTTAAACTTTTTTACCGCAGCGAATGGATAAAGGCCGTTGGTAAGGCGGACATCACCCTCCAGGGCGTGATCAATGCGCCAAACAATACCATCAACTTCTTTGGCCTGGGTAACGAGACCATTTATATAAAGGAAGCAGGGTTGAGATATTACCGCACCCGTTTCAATACCGCAGAGCTATCCCCCGCCCTGCGGTGGCGTTGGAACAAGAAATGGTCGGTATCGGCAGGTCCCGCCCTCCAATATTACGATTTTGAGAAAGACGATAACAAGGGCAGATTCATCCGGCAGCAATCTCTCATCGGCACCTATGACAGCGCTACCGTTGATCAAAGCAAGCTGCACTTAGGCGGCAGATTGAGCTTCAGATATGACAGCAGGAACAATAACCTGCTGCCTGCTTCCGGCATCCATGCCGACATCGATATAAAGGCCTATAAGGGTATGCAGAATGAAGCGCGGGATTATGGACAGATCAATCCCGAGCTTAGCTTTTATGTGCCCTTGAATACGGCAAAGACACTCGTTCTCGGCAGCAGGACGGGTGGTATCGTCTCCGTGGGACACCCGGCGTTCTATCAATCGGCCTTTTTAGGCGGTCAGGGCAATCTGCTGGGTTTCCGCCAGTTTAGATTTGCAGGCCGCCATGCCATGTATGAAAATCTTGAGTGCCGGGTAAAGCTGGCCGACGTCAGCAGCTATATCCTGCCGGGAGAGCTGGGCTTGACAGGTTTCTTCGATATAGGAAGGGTCTGGGCCTACAACGATCAGTCGGATACCTGGCATAACGGCGCCGGCGGAGGCATTTATTTTGTACCGGCCCAGCTGGCCATATTCAGGGTGATGGCCGGACATTCCACGGAAGGCTGGTATCCTTATATCAGCATGGGTATAAGGTTTTAAACCCAGACCCTTATTTTTTGGGCAGTAGCTTATACCTGGGTCCGAAACCGTCCAGTTTATAGATCGTTCTTAATTCCGTTGTCCCGGACACGAGCGTATCAGATTCCGTAAAGTTTACACCCGCTTCCTTCAGCCGCACCCGGGATGACTGAAAATCCGTGTTTGAGAAGTTGAATATGATGGAATCAGCGTGATCATTTTCCAATGTTGAAAGCTCCTTCCTGATCAACCTGTTCTTAATGATATCGGAGCCAAGGTAGACTGAAAAAATGACGCCTACGTTCAACAGCAGCACAAGGATGGTCGCATAAGATAAAAGAGAGATCATTTTGGACTGTCCACCCTGCCAGTGCCTTAATGAAAAGATCACAATAAAGAGCACCAGCCAATAGATCTGTGGCGCGAACCTCGCCCACCAGCTGAATTCAAAGATCAGTGTTGAAAATATTATTCCACAGAGCAAAAGGATCAACAGCATCCTTTCCTGGTAAGGCATTCGGGAGGATATTATTACTATCAGCACAATCGACAGCAGAAGTGACAACAAAAAAAGCGGTCCCATCCCGCCTATCCGCACATCGGTTCCTGCATACAATCTGATATCCCCCCTGGTTACCTCAAAGGGGTTTCTCCACCGGAAAACGGAATCCTGAAGGTCGTTGCCTGACTTGCTGAAAAGAGAGATCAGCAATTTTGCGCCGTTCGATCTACCCGCAAATATCTTCGGCTCGTTATGCATGATGCCCTGCATGATCGCTTTGTCATTGGTAGGGTACACCGGGTTTCCGTTCAGCCTGTAATTGGTTATATAGGGATTGTAGCCGAATACCGCCAATGCAAGGACATAGGCGAACCCGATGAGGACATACCGTTGAAATATGAAGGATGTTTTTTTTCTGGTTATCCACCAATACAGGGAGTATATGGCGATCAGGGAGCCCGATATCAGTATTCCGGTGAACTTGATATTGCAGATGAGCACGATCAGCAGCAGGACAGTAGCCCATCTCCATTTCCTGTACCTGTCCTCCACCAGTTCAAGGGCCAGGAACTGTATCAGCAGAATGCCCGTCAGCGCTCCCAAAAAACCATCCACATAAAAAGAAAAAAGCTGGGATGTAGTTACGGGATTCAGC
>DASZVM010000494.1:0-5245 GCA_035547295.1 Puia sp.
TTTCCCGGACAGATCTAATATCTGAGACCTTCGTCGGACCTGCTTCGCCACGTTCCTCCTCGGTCGTACCCTTCGCTTCGCTCGTGTACGGACAACGAACCTTCGGTCCGTTTTTCTTCCAAAGGCGCCGGCCCGCTAAGAAAATCCGTGGAAAGACCGTAAATTACACGGGTTATGGATTACAATATCATTCTGGACCAGGCCGAGCAGTATGTACGTAATTTTTTCAGCAGCCACATCGATGTAAGGATCGTTTATCACGACCGCACCCATACGGAGCAGGTGGTGGAAGCCGCCCGGATGATCGCCCAGCATTACCAGGTGGACGAAAGGGATTTTTTTATCGTAAATGTGGCTGCATGGTTCCATGACACAGGCTATTTTAAAGGCGGGGGGCCCGGTCACGAGCAGCGGGGGGCCGAGATGGCCGCTGCTTTTCTCACGGGCACGGGTGTGGACGCAAGCGTCATACAGTCCGTGAAAGGGTGTATCCTGGCCACGCAGATACCGCAGAAACCTACCAACCTGCTGGAAAATATCGGTTGCGATGCGGACCTCTTCCATTTGGGAACAGATAAGTTCAGCGAGCGGAATAAGCTGATGCGCAAAGAGGCGGAAGCTTTCAAGGGGAAGAAGATAGATAAGGACGAATGGCGCAGGAGCACTATCCGGCTGCTGGAGACGCACCGGTATCACACGGACTACTGCCGGCTGCTGCTGAATGAAATGAAGCAGCAGAACCTGAACAAGCTGCGGGATAAGGAAGGGATCCCGGCACTGCCGGAGACCAATGCCATTACGGCCCTGTTACGTCAGCATGTGGAAGGCGAGGATGAACAGGAAGGCATATACTCCGAAAAAGAGAAGAAAAAAAAGAAAAAAGACCCGGGAAGGGGGATCGATACTGTATTCCGTATCACTTCCAACAATAACCAGCGTCTTAGCAGCCAGGCAGATAGCAAGGCACATATCATGATACAGGTGAACTCTATCATTATTTCCGTCCTGTTGAGCCTGCTGCTGCGCAAGATCGAGGATCATACCAACCTGGCCATTCCGGCCACCATCCTGTTGGTGGTGAACCTTGCGACCATCATTTTTTCCATCCTTGCCACCCGGCCCCATATACCGCCCGGCACTTTTAGCAAGCAGGACCTTGACGAAAAGAAAGTAAATTTGCTTTTCTTCGGCAATTTTTACAAGATGAGCTTGCAGGAGTACGCCGGGGGGATGCTGCAGATGATGGATGATCGCGACTTCCTTTATGGAAGCCTGATCCGGGACGTTTATTTCCAAGGTATTGCCCTTGGTAATAAATATCGTTGGTTGAGATTGTCCTACAACGTCTTTATGTATGGACTCATCGTTTCCGTGCTCGCCTTTATGATTGCCGCCCTGGCCTACCCGTCGAAATAGGAAAAGGATCTAACACTGCAAAATTTTGTACTTAACATAGCGCAGAAGCTAGAGGGGGGAGAATTGCTCGATTCCCGTCTTTCTTTCAGGAGGTTCATAGAATTCCTGAAGGACCGGAAAATGCATGAAAAGACGATGAAGCTGAAGTATCTCGAGTTTGTCATCAGTCATTTCGAGAACCGGCTGGCGGGCAAGGATACCATTACGGCGGAAGAGATGAGTGGATATGGCGATCTGCTGGAGCTGATCTATTCCACGTTATTCCCTGCCATCGAGGATGAAAGGGATAACCTCTGGGCGCTCAGCGTACCGATGCGCCCTGTGATATTTTACGGTACTGACCGGTTTTACGACCTTTTGCGGGACCCGCAGACGGGTGAGCCGCGTGCATCCCTGATCGACAGGAAAGAAGAGCCCCGGAAGAAGGCCATCAACCTGAATTTTACTTATTCCATCCTTATCAAGCGGCTGTACAATTTCGATGTCTATTTCCCTGCCAGCTCCATCATCCATTCCTTTATGGATGAGGCTACGGGTGCGTCCAACTATTACAGATTGAACGTAGACACCCGCTTTATCGACATCATTCCCAAGGAGCCTCTGCCGAAACTGGACCTGGAGGAGTTGGAGCGGCACTTACATGAAGGCTCTGCCATCGAATTCCTTTGGAACGTGATCCCCCTGACCATGTTCCGCTTTGAAGGGTTTTCCGCCATCACGGTAACGGATATTACTACGGAATATTTGATGGAATCCATCAAGAACACCATTCTGAAACCGGACTGTTGTGACGGGCATACCCATTACGATCTGGCTATCCGGAGCCTCCGGGCCCTGGCAGGCAGGGAGTCCATTGATTTCGGTCTCCTCCCTTTTCTCCGGGTCAACGGGAAGCCCGTCTTTTCCGCCGAAATATGCTGTCACAGCGTGCTGGCCGAGGCTGCCATCCAGCGGGGAGAGGCCGAAGAGACCTATCTGTCCATGACGGAACAATATTACAAAGAGCCCCGCACCATCTTTTATGAGCATATCAACGAATCGAACGAGAACGGGGCGTTCTTTTTGAAGACCCTCCGGCAGAATGGGATCAAGTCCTATGCCCTGCTGCCTGTCTGGTATAATTCCCAACTGGCAGGCGTCCTGGAAGTATCGTCCAGGAAGGAAGGCGTGCTGGACCAGTCGCTGCTGTATAAGCTGGACATCGTGCTGCCCCTGCTGGCGCAGCTGCTGCAAAAGAATATCGACGAGTTCGAGGCAAGCCTGAAGAATGTCATCAAAGAGAATTTTACTTCCATACAGCCCGCGGTGGAATGGAAGTTCAACGAGGCTGCCTGGCATTATATCAAGGAGCAGCAATGGGGCGAACAGCGTCCCACTATCGAGACCATCTATTTCGAGAACGTATATCCATTATATGGGGCTATCGATATCCGCAACTCCACGGTGGAGAGGAACAATGCGTTGAGAAAGGACCTGGAGACACAGTTCGAGGTGTTGATATTCACCCTGACGAACCTGCAGAAGCAGTTTGGCATGGGTCTGCTGGAAGAGCTGATCTTCCAGTGCCGCAAATGGCAGCAGGCCATTTCAGGTATGCTGACGACGGCCGAAGAGATGGAGCTGAACACTTTTTTGAAAGAAAAGGTGGACGCTTTTTTTGGTCACTTCTCAAACAGCAGACCGGAAACCGCGGCCATCATCGAACCCTATCTCCAGGCCATCGATGAAAATAAAGGTATTGCTTTCAAGGCCCGCCGGGACCTGGAGCTTTCCATACAAACGATCAATAAGACGGTGAACCGGCAGCTGGAATCCGCAATGGTGGAATTACAAAAGACCTATCCTTCCTATTTTGAAAAATTCAGGACGGACGGTGTGGAATATGACATTTATATCGGTCAGGCCATTGCGCCGGAGAAAGTATTCGATCAGCTCTATCTGCGCAACCTCCGGCTGTGGCAGCTGAGCTCCATGGCTTCCATCGCTGCGGCGACCCATGCGCTGCTGCCCCAGATGCCGGGCAAGCTGGTGACCACTCACCTGATATTCGTACACTCCAACCCCATCGATATCAGTTTCCGAAAGGACGAAAGAAGATTTGACGTGGAAGGCGGTTACAATATCCGCTACCAGGTGGTGAAAAAGCGGGTGGATAAAGTGCATATCCGGGATAGTAATGAGCGGCTGACACAGCCGGGCAAGATCGCGGTGATCTATTTCAATGAAAAAGAGGCGGAGGAATATCTCGGATACGTAAAGTACCTGCAGGAAAAAGGGGTGCTCAATAACGACCTGGAACACCTGGAGCTGGAAGAGCTGCAAGGGGTCAGCGGATTGAGGGCGTTCAGGGTTGGGGTGACGCTGGATTGATTTTGAGGTTAACCTTGGATTGATTAAGAATTGGGCCTGACGGCCCGGAATGGACTATTTAAAACTTTAATTATGGGCCTTCGGCCAGACTCGCTTTGCTCGTCTTTGATGAGCCTTCGGCTAAACTCGCTGTGCTCGTTTCTACTGGCCCTCTCCGGCTGGGCCTGTAGTGACAGCAGCCCTGTCACATCTCCTCCCGGGTATGATCTGAAGAACCCGCAGAAATTTATTCAAGGCGAGGCCCTCCATGAGATCTCGGGCATCGTCTTTCTCCCGGGAAAGGATGACAGCCTGTACGCCATCGAGGACGAAGATGGAAGATTGTACTATTTCAAACCGGGAGAAGGCAAAGCTGCCTATACAAAATTCGGCAAGCGGGGGGATTTCGAGGACGTAACCGTTACGGACGGAGGACGCACTTTTGTCGTACTGAGGAGCGATGGGTCGCTGTATACCTTCCCTGCCGTGGATATAAGGAGCGGCGAGAAGCTGACGAACGTACAGGAATATCCGAACATCCTGCCCGAAGGCGAATATGAAGGACTTTATGGTGATGCCGATGGCACCCTGTATGCTTTATGCAAGAATTGCAAGCAGGATGATCAGCGGGATGAGGTGTCCGTCTATAAATTGTCGGGCGGCAAGGACGGACGGCTGGGGGTAAGGTCCCGGTTTACAGTGGATGTATCGAATATCAATCTGCCAAAGGAACAGCGAAGAGGCAAGTTCCGTCCCGCCTGTCTTGCCCGTCATCCTCTCACCCATGAATGGTATATCATTTCTTCTGTCAATAAGGTATTGCTGGTGTTGAATGAACAGTGGAAGATCAAGTCGGCCTATTCCCTGAAGCCGTCCCTGTTCAAGCAGCCGGAGGGATTGGCGTTTGACTCCAGGGGAAATATGTATGTTTCCAACGAAGGGGGTGACGGCGATGCCAACGTGCTGTTGTTCAAGTATAAGCTATAACCAAGAATAACCAACCGGATAATATGAGAAAAATTGTACGGATCATTGGCCCGCTGGTGACAGCGCTGGTTGCAGGCGCATCTGTGCATGCACAGGAAGGGAAGGTCATCCAGCGGATGTACCTCGTGGGAGATGCAGGTGAGCTCAATGATGGACGGCACCCTGTCTGTGACTGGTTAAAGACGCACGTCGACTGGAACGACAGCAGCAACGTGCTGGTATATCTCGGGGACAATATCTATCCGCAGGGTATGCCCGATCCGGGGAGCAAGGGTTACGAGACGGCGAAAAAGATCCTTGATTATCAGATCTCGGTAGTGGCGGGCCGCGCGGCCAAAGCCGATTTTATACCAGGCAACCATGACTGGAAGCAAGGCAGGCCGGGGGGACTTGCGCAGATACAGCGGCAGGCGGCTTATATCAATGGCCTGGGGCTTCCCAATGTATCCATGCTGCCGGATGGCGGTTGTCCGGGACCGGTGGATGTCCTCAT
>DASZVM010000495.1:0-5430 GCA_035547295.1 Puia sp.
CACGACCCAGGTGCAGATCGTGCAGAGGCAGAGTTTTTGGGAAGTGACAAAAGATCCGGATATGGGGAAGACCGGTAAGGCTGTGATCGACCAGATGATGAAATAAACCATATGAGGATCGTATTTATAATATTGATGGGGTGCACGTTGTGTGCGCAGGGCCAGGGGGTCAATAATGATCTTTCGGCCTTGTCCATGATACAGCAGGGCGTGAAGTCAAAGCGTGCAAGCAGCTACGACAGGACCGGCGACAACCACGACAATATCGGTCTGGTCAAGGTTGGCGAGCGCAGGACCATTTTTGATGTAAAAGGCGCGGGCGTTATCAATCATATCTGGATCACCATGGGACCTGAGCCGTCCGTGCTCAGCCGTAATGACGTCATCATACGGATGTATTGGGATGGCGCGGCCTATCCTTCGGTGGTATCGCCCATCGGACCGTTCTTTGGTCAGGGCTGGGACGAATCTTATCTTTTTACCTCCGCCCCCCTGGCAGCCACGCCCTCCAATGGCCAGGGGCTGGTAAGCTATTTTGCCATGCCTTTTTCGCGCGGCGCAAGGATAGAGATAGAGAACCAGGCCGGCGTGGATATCCAGCCCTTATATTTCTATGTGGATTACGTGGAAATGAAAAAGCTGCCGGCAGGCATGGGCAGATTTCATGCATGGTACAACAGGCAGCTGACAACGCCCGTGGATAGCGTAGAGAATGAGCACTGGATGTTTGGACCCAACAGACCGAACAAGGATGGGAAGCACAATTATATCATCGCGGATATACAGGGGAAGGGGCATTTTGTGGGCGTGAATTACTATGTGCACAGCCCGACGCCGTATTGGTATGGAGAAGGGGATGACATGATCTTTATCGATGGGGACAGCCTGCCTACCCTGAACGGCACCGGTACGGAAGACTACTTCAACACTTCATGGGGTGCGCCAAAGGCCCCGTATTCCACTCCTTACTTTGGCTATGCCAGGGTGAACAATGACATGGGGTTCCTTGGCAGGACCCATATTTACAGATTTAATATACCAGACCCCATCTACTTCGACAAATCGTTGAGATTTACCATCGAGCATGGCAGCAACAATGTGATGACCCTTGATCTGGCAAGCGTGGCGTACTGGTACCTGAGCGAAGCATCGCCCGTACCCGCCATACCTGACAAGGAAGGCCGGAAGCCAAGACCATTGATCAACATCGGCGATATCCATCGATGGCGCGATGCGTGGAGGAAGAGCAGGGGTAATGATCCGAAACTATGGGGAAATTAGTTCATTAAAACATACAGTAATGGCAAGGTTTTTTAAAAAAGGAAAGAGTGCGTCCGAGATCAAGGCAGCAGATGTGAAAGTCAGGGATACAGTGGAGAACATCATCAGGGATATCGAGGAGAATGGCGATGCGGCGGTAAGGAAATATTCTACGACCTTTGACAAATGGAGCCCTGCGTCCTTCCGGCTTACGGATGAAGAGATCCGGGAGATAGTGGCCCGTACGCCGCGGCAGGTGAAGGATGATATTTTATTTGCACAGCGGCAGATCAGATATTTTGCGGAGCAGCAGCTGGCGTCTATTTCGGATATCGAGGTAGAGACGTTGCCCGGTGTATTTCTGGGGCATAAGAATATTCCCGTGAACAGCGCCGGATGTTATATCCCCGGCGGACGGTATCCCATGGTTGCTTCCTCCCATATGAGCGTTCTGACGGCAAAAGTGGCCGGCGTCGGAAGAGTGATCGCCTGCACACCGCCCATCAATGGAAAGATACCGGATGCCACCGTCTGCGCCATGCATTTTGGCGGGGCGGATGAAATATATATATTAGGAGGTGTACAGGCTTTGTGTGCCATGGCCATCGGTACGAATTCCATTGCGCCCGTGGATATGATCATCGGGCCGGGGAATGCTTATGTAGCTGAGGCCAAACGGCAATTGTTCGGCAGGGTGGGCATCGACCTTGTGGCAGGTCCTACGGAGATACTGGTCATTGCCGATGAAACGGCCGATGCGGAAATGGTGGCCTGTGATCTTTTAGGGCAGGCAGAGCATGGACCTACCTCGCCCGCGGCGTTGATCACCACGTCGGAGGAGCTGGCGCGGCAGACATTGATAGAGATCGAGCGTCAGCTGCGGGTGTTGCCGACAGCCGATGTCGCCAGCATTGCCTGGGAGGACTATGGGACCATCATCCTTGTGGAAGACGAGGCGGAGGCTATTCAACGGGCGGATGCGCTTGCATATGAGCATGTGGAGGTACTGACCCGGGACCCGCAGGTGTTTTTGGACAAGATGACAAACTATGGCGCACTGTTCCTCGGACCTGAGACCAATGTGGCATACGGGGACAAGGTGATCGGTACGAACCATACGTTACCTACCATGGGTGCCGCACGATATACCGGTGGTCTTTGGGTGGGGAAATTTATAAAGAACTGTACATATCAGCGGTGCACGCCGGAAGCAAGCGCCATGATCGGAGAGTATGCCATACGGCTATGCGATCTGGAGGGCTTTGCCGCTCATAAAGAGCAGGCTGCCTTGCGTGTAAGGAGATATTCACCAGCATTAAAACCAAGTAAGTGATGAGGTATTGTTTGACCGCGGGATTGTTGTTTACGTTTATTTTGTCTTATGGTAAAGTGCGGCTGCCTGCTGTGCTGGGAAACGATATGGTCTTACAGCAGCGTAGCGAAGTAAAGCTGTGGGGTTGGGGGGAGCCAAACGAGAAGGTAACGGTGACCACTTCCTGGGACGACAAGACCTATCCTGCCGTGACCGTGACCGCGAATGCGGATTGGGTGGTTATGATCGAGACGCCGGCGGCGGGCGGGCCGTATAGTATCAGGATCAATAATATTTTATTGTCCGGAGTTTTGATCGGTGAGGTCTGGGTCTGCGGCGGGCAGAGCAATATGGAAATGTGCGGACAGTGGGGGCTGCAGGATATCAGGGCCGAATATGCCACGGCTCATTTGAACGGGCTGCGGCTTTTTCATGTTGCCAAGGCCTCCGCTGCTGAGCCGCAGCGGGATTGTGCAGGCTCGTGGGAGGTTTGCGACAGTATCAGCTTACCGGCTTTTAGCGCAGCGGCTTATTTTTTCGGGAAGCGTCTGCATGCATCGCTGCATGTACCCATCGGGCTGATAGAGTCCTGCTGGGGGGGCTCTTCAGCGGAAGTGTGGACGCCCGGCAGTGTGATCGGCAACGATCCTGTGTTACAAGAGGCTGCAGAAAAAGTATTGCCCAACGGACAGGTGCCCCATCTGCCCGGGTATGCTTACAATGCCATGATCGCCCCTATCACTAATTATTCCCTGGCAGGCGCGATATGGTACCAGGGTGAGAACAATACCATGACAGCCGGCACCTATCCCCGTGTATTTGCCGCCATGACGGATAGCTGGCGCAAGGCATGGGGCCGGGACCTTCCTTTTTATTATGTGCAGGTAGCCCCTTTCCGGTATCAGCTGGCAAACGTAGGTGCGCTGATGCGGGAAGCTCAGACGAAATGTTTGTCGGTGCACAATACAGGGATGGTGGTTACCACGGACCTGGTGACGGATGTGGGGAATGTACATCCTTCCGACAAGCATGATGTGGGACAGCGGCTGGCAAACTGGGCGCTGGCAGAGACGTATCACCAGCCTGGAGTGGTGTACCGGAGTCCGTTGTTCAAGAACCTGAAAATCGATAAAGACCGGGTGGTCATGTATGTGGAGAATGCAGGTAGAGGGCTTATTGTCCGGGGAAAGAAGGTGGCGGAACTGTATGTTGCCGGAGAGGATAGAATATTTCATCCGGCGGAGGTTAAGATAGAAAATGACAGGATCATCGCCCGGAGCCCGGATGTCCGGGAGCCTGTGGCTGTGCGCTACGCATTCAGCAATGCCGCCATCGGCAACATCTTTAACAAGGAGGGATTACCCCTGGGGCCGTTCCGTACGGACGACTGGCCAGTGGAGAATGAATATCCTCCCGTACCGCATCCCGAAGTACCTGTCATTTCCGGGAAATTCACGCATATTTTTGATCCGAATGAAACGAGGCGTGCCGAAGACACTACCTGGTATACGAATGACCACACATTTATCCGGGGTAAGGATGGGATCTGGCATGCGTATGGGATCATTGGTCATCACCCTGTCAGACCCTGGGGGGGCGAGACAAAGTTCTTTCACATCACAGCCGGATCGCTGCGTCAGGAGAAATGGGAGGACCATGGTTATGCATTGACGGCAAAGGAAGGGGTAGAGCGGGTGCTTTGGGCGCCGTATGTACGGCAGGATAAGGATCAGTTCTATATGTTCTATAACATCGGCAATATGCAAAAGGATGCGCCGAATTATGCTTCCTGGGGACAGCTGTGCATGGCGACAAGCACGGACCTTTATAACTGGCAGCGGCATCCGTTGAATCCCTTGTTCAGCGATGCCGGTCATGCACGGGATTCCTATGTCATGAAGTACCGGAACAAGTATTATTATTACTATACCCGTACTTATAACGAGGTCGATCACCGGAGCGTGGTGGCTGTAAGGACAGGACCTGACCTGACGCATTGGAGCGGGCCAAAGATCGTCCATGTGGAGCCGTACGAAGTGGATTGGGGCGGAGATGCCGAAAGCCCGTTTGTCGTCCAGCGGAATGGGCTGTTCTATCTGTTTATCTGCCGGGCCATGACGAATTACAATCAGACGGACGTCTATTGGTCCGCGGACCCGGAGAATTTTCCCAAGGAGAACCTCGTCTGTACGTTACCCATCCATGCGGCGGAGGTGGTCCATGATGAAAAGGAAGGCTGGTTTATCTCGAACACCGGCTGGGACAAAAAAGGACTGTACCTGGCGCCGCTGGAATGGAAGGTTGGGAAGGCCGCGGCCGACAGCCTGGAGTATGGGAACGATGCAGACGTGCTGAAATCGGGCATTGTCAACCCGGTGCTGAATCATGATTTTCCGGATCCTACTGTAATACGTGTAGGGAATAAATATTACGGATATGCGACGAATAGTGTGGTGGGTGGCAAGTATTTGCATATCCAGCTGGCAGGCTCTACCGATCTGGCCCATTGGAAGGATGAGGGGGATGCGTTGCCCGCGGGTGCTGTCTGGGCCAGCAGGGATTACTGGGCGCCCCATGTTATCTATGATCCGGGGATGAGGAAGTATGTGATGTTTTATTCGGCCCAGTCTAAGATGGAGGGTGTCGGGAAATGTATCGGGGTAGCATTTTCGGACAGTGCCCAGGGCCCTTTTGTGGATATGGGAGCGCCGCTGATCAGTGGTAAGACCTTTGAGGATATCGATCCCTGTGCCATCATCGATCCGAAGAGCGGGAAGAAGCTGTTGTATTGGGGGTCGGCCAGTCGTCCCGTGCAGGTGCAGGAACTTAGTAATGACTGGAAAAGTTTTAAGGGAGGT
>DASZVM010000496.1:0-6833 GCA_035547295.1 Puia sp.
AGGCGACGCCTAACCATCCCATGGTTACCCGTACCGGTGAGGAGAGGATGGGGAATATCGTTCCGGGCGAAGAGATCCTGTGCAAGGACAAGCGCGGCGCGGCGTACCTGTATTATACTGTCTGGGACAAGGAGGAGCTTACGAAGGGGGTACAGCCTGTATACAGCCTGGAGCTGTCGACGCCGGACCTGATGATCATCAATGGGGTTACGGTGAGGCAGAAATAGGCTAATACCCCGGGTTCTGTCCCAGCCCCGGGTTGACCTGTGTTTCCCTGAAGGGTACTGCATAGATCAGCTTGTTCTCCGTCACGTTGTAAGAGTTGGGAAGCAGGAAACCATAATATTGTTTTTGCTTCATTCCGTAGGCGGTCAGTACCGGTATTGCCTCACCTGTGCGAATGAGGTCGAACCAGCGATGGTTCTCGAAGGCCAGCTCTACCCGCCGTTCATGCGCGATGGTATCGCGCAGGGCTGCCTGGCCGGTGATCATGACACCAGGAAGGCCGGCCCTTTGCCTTACCTGGTTCAGGAAAGGTAATGCATCCCCCGGCTGCCCCTGTTCGTTCAATGATTCCGCCAGCATCAGCAGCAGGTCCGCATAGCGGTACACGGGCCAGTTGTCATCCGTGTTGTATTCCAGCGGAGCATTGTAAGGAGGGTTAAATTGTTTTTTTATAAACCGGTGTTGCAGCGAAGTAGTGAACCCCAATCCTTTTCCCGTCGAATCGCGGTTGTTCAGGATGCTTACCACGCTATCGGGCAGGAAGTCGGTCTGTTCATTCAGATGCCCTTTGACCACACCGATGCTGGCATCCAGGCGCTGGTCACCCGGTTCATAAACATTTATAAGGTCCTGGGTCGGAGTATTCCAGCCGCCGGCGGTGTTGTTGTAATCCGCGCCGGAACCCAGGATCACGCCTGTGGACGGTGTGTTGGGAATAAAATCATAAATGAACTGGCTGGCTTGTCCGTCGGTGCCCGACTTATACTGGACCTCGAATATGGATTCAGTGCTGTTCTTATTGGAAGTCTTGAAGACGTCCGCATATTTCGGCAGCAAGGCATAACCCATTTGGGTTACGGATTGGAACAGGGGAGTAGCCTTGTCATACTGTTTAAGAGTGAGATAAACAAGACCGAGCTCGGTGGCTGCCATCCCTTTCGTGACCTCGCCGGATTGAGGGAATTGTGTTGGAGGAGACAGCTTGCCCGACGCATCGGTGAGATCGGCGATGATCTGTCCATATATACTGTCGACGGGCGAGCGGTCAACAAAGGCATTTTTTGCATCCGTCACCTGGTGGAGGTATAAAGGAAGCTTACCAAAAAGCCGCACCAGCTCGAAGTAATAATGCGCTCTCAGGGCTTCCGCCTGTCCGACGATCTGGTTTTTGGCAGAGTCCGACATATCGGCCGGCGGCGTCTGTATCTTGTCCAAAACGATATTTGCCCGTTGGATGCCCTGGAAGCCGGCAGTCCAGATAGCCTCGATCGTGCCATTTGAAGAGTTGTCCAGGAATTCGGCCAGCTCCTCGCTGCTGGTACCTCCTCTGTCTTTTGCGTTATAATCGAAGAAAGTATTGTCCGCCCTCATCTCCTCCAGATAAAAGGCGACGTTGGCGGCATCCCTCAACGGTGTATACACGCCGACAAGCGCTTCCTGGAAATCGGATGTCGTCTTATAAAAATTCCCTTCGTTCACCTGCCCTTCAGGATAGAGTGTTACAAATTTCTTGCTGCAAGACGCGAAGGTCAACACCAGACCTGCCAACAAAGTAATAGGCTGTTTCATGATCGACTGCTTTAAAAATTAACATTTGCACCTAATAGGAACACCACGGGAATAGGATAGGACCCATTGTCCAGCCCGGCTTGTGTCTGGTTGTCCTTCGTATCGTTGACCTCGGGATTCTGACCGGGATATTTCGTGAACATAAAAGCGTTCTGGACACTGCCATATACCCGTATCCCTTTAAGATAGCGGAGCATTTTCTGACCGAATGTGTACCCCAGCGTGATATTCTTGACGGCCAGGTAATCACCGCTGAATACCCAGGTGCTGTTGACGAGGCGGTACAGCTCCGTGGAGCCCGACCGGGTGCTGGGCACTTTCCCATTGCCGGGATCGGTCTCCGAACGCCAGCGGTTTTGCATGCTCTTTTCCATATTGAAGACCCCGTCCAGGTTGTGCAGATTTTGCGAATTGGTATTCATGATCTTATTGCCCACCTGGCCGGCAATAACGATGCCCAGGTCAAAGTTCTTCCAGGCGAAATTATTGGTCATCCCATAGATGAATTTCGGACTCGTCCTTCCCAGAAAGGTCCTGTCGTTGATGTCGATGGTGTCATCGCCATTGACATCTTTCATACGGGCGGAACCCACGACGGAAGTCGCGAATTTGGGGTACTTGTCGTAGTCGGCCTGGTTCATGTATACGCCTTCAAAAACATATCCGTAGAGATCGCCGATGCGGTGATGGACCTCCGTCCGGTTGTAATCGCTGTACGTTTGCGTACCGCCGATGGGCGTGTTGTTGACAAGGGAAATAACCTTATTGCTGTTGAAGGAGATATTGAAGTCCGTGGTCCAGGTGAACGGCCCTTTGATATTGTCGGTGCTCACCTGTATATCGTGTCCCCAGATGCGGAAGGTGCCTTCATTGTACTGTATGGATTCATAGCCTGATGCATAGGGGATAGGCAGGGGCGACAGCATGCCTTCCGTCCGTTTGACATAATAATCATAGCTGATATTGACCCTGCCATGGGCCAGGCTCAGGTCGGCGCCGATGTCCCATTGTTTTGAATTTTCCCAGGTCAGGTTGGGGTTGCCGAGGGTTGTGATCGACTCACCCAGGGTAGTATTTCCGTTGAGCACATAATTGGTCGGGCTCAGCAGTGAGGTTTGCGTATAATTCCCGATGTTATAGTTCCCCGTAACGCCATAGCTGCCCCTGATCTTTAGAAAGCCAAGCATGTTCCATTTAGGAAAGAACTTCTCATCGCTGGCGACCCAGGCCGCGGATATGGAGGGGAAGGTGCCGTATTTTTTACTGGTGCCAAAACGGGAGCTGCCATCGTTGCGGATAGTGGCTGAAAGATAGTAACGCTTCTTAAAGTCGTAGTTCACTCTTGCAAAAGCAGACGCTATCGTCCAGGAGGTGCTGTTGGATGTACCGGTAGTTGTAGTAGCCGCAGAGATCCAGGGCGTTTCGTCCGTGGCAAAACCGGTGCCTGTAATGGAGCGGAGACTTACGTATGATTTTTGCGTGGAATAGCCGGCCAGCAGGTCCAACGAGTGGTCGCCCAGGCGGGTATTATAAGTCAGCAGGTTTTCGTTTGTCCAGGTATAGGTATTGTTGGAATTGTTCACGGCCTGGGACGAAGAGTGCGGCCGCGGAGGGACTGTCCCAAATTGTCCATACATGGTGCCATAATAGGCATTGAAATCCTGGTTCAGGATATCGCCGTTGATGGAGGTCTTCGCATGCAAACCGCGAACGATCTCCCAATCTATATAGGCATTACCCAGGAAAGAAAAGTTGGTCTGATCATTATCCATTATCTCTGCCTGCTGAAGATAGTTGGGCAGGGCATACATCCCGAAGGAAGCTGTGGAGAGGTTGTAAACTCCCTTGCTTTTCCAGGGAGAGACGAGAGGGGAGCTCAGGTCGGACCCTGCCACTACCTGTCTGTTGCCGTTGAGGGCCAGCTGACCTCCGCGTGTGTTATGGTCTATCTGGTAAGCCGGGGCCAGGTTAAGCCCCAGCTTTAGCTTTTCGATGGGCCTGTACTCGGTGTTGGTACGGAAAGCATAGCGTTTCGTACCGGTATTCCGCAAGGTCCCCTGTTGATTGAAATAGTTCAACGTGGTGCTGGATGATATCTTGCCTGTGCCTATGGAATAATTGACGGTGTAATTCTCGATGGGGGCGGTGCGGAGAAGCGCATTGTACCAATCCGTGCCCTTCCCGTATTGACCGGGATTGGCATAATCGTCCGGGACGGTGGCCGTGCCGGTCTGCGGGTTTATCCAATTTTCGTACGTGATCTTGTCCTGGTAAAAGCCCTGCATAAAAGTGGCGAATTCACGGGCATTCATCAGGTCAGGCCGGCCTCTTTGGGGTACGGTCTGGAGGCCGTAATATACGTTGGCGCTAACGCTGCTCTTGCCGATCTTCGCCGTTTTTGTAGTAATAAGGATGACGCCGTTGGAAGCACGGCTGCCATAGAGGGATGTTGCCGCCGCGTCTTTCAGGACGCTGTAGGATTCTATCTGATCGGGCGGAATAAGGTTTATATCTCCTGTACCGCCGGCGGCATCGCTGTTCAACGGCTGGCCGTCCACCACTACCAGGGGTTGGTTGCCCGAAGAAAGAGAGGCTGCGCCCCGGATACGGAATACAATGTTATTGCCGGGGATGCCGCTGCTCTGCTGGATCTGTACGCCGGACACTTTCCCCTGCAGCTTTTGCCCAAATTCTGTGGCGGGAACGTCCTGAATGTCGGTGGCATTGATTTTGCTTACAGTGCCTGTGATATCTCTCTTGGATTGCCTGCCATAGCTGACCGTTACTTCCTCGAGCGTATTCTGATCTTTATTCAAAGTTATATCTACGGTTGATCTTCCCCTGACCTCCACTTCGGTAGTAAGAAAGCCTATGTGACTGAACACGAGTGTCGCATTTTGCGAAGCTTTTATCGTATAATGTCCTGTACTATCGGTGGCGACTATCCCTTTTCCGGCGTTTTTTACCTGGACGCTCGTACCTGACAGGTCAGCGGAAGTCCCTTCCAGGCGTACGTTTCCGGACACTATCGAAGTATCCCCGGAGGCGCCTGTCTTTGCAGAGTCCCGCGGGACAGATGGTTTTGCGGGGGCCGTCGTATCTTGCTGGGCCCGGACTGAGGTTAGAATAGAGATCAAAAGTAAAAAACATACTATTACCTGCCTGGCAGGTGCAGAAGTAAAAATAATCATAGATTATTAGTTGAATCGGGTGACCAATCACTAAACACTGTTGTAATACGGAGAAAGGAGGGACAGCTTTTAATACGGAGAAAAGAGGATAAATTTTTCTTTTTGCAAATACCTTGCCAGTCAGTATCTTATGCTCTTATCTTTTATCAAAAACAATTGCATGAGCATTCCTTCCCGCCTGAACCGGGCGCTTGGCTTACGGCTGGCGATATTTTTAGTCATAGGAAATATAATCGGATCCGGCGTTTATAAAAAGGTGGTCCCCATGGCCGCGGAACTGCACTCTTCCGGATGGGTGCTGATATGCTGGGTATTAGGCGGCGTCATCTCTTTATTTGGGGCCCTCAGCAATGCGGAGATCGCCGGCATGCTGGCTGATACGGGAGGGGAGTATACGTATTACAAGAAGATCTATGGCCGGTTTTTCTCATACTTGTATGGGTGGTCAAATTTTACGGCCATTAAAACCGCAGCTGTTGCAAGCATCGCCTATGTATTTGCCCAGTCGTTAAACAGCTTGGTCCATCTGCCGGCTGTGCTTGCATCATGGGCAGAATTCAATATCCTGGGCATCTTTTATCCTTTTGCGGATTTTCAGATCAAGCTTACGGCCATCATCCTGATCATCGTGCTTACCTGGATAAATACAAGAGGTGTGAAAACGGGCGCGGGTTTGAGCACGGGCCTTATGCTGCTGGTCCTGGCGGGTATCGCGCTCATAGTAATATTCGGATCGGGCAGTCCGCAGGCTACGCTGGGCGCACCCTTTCATCTCAAAGTCGTGGATGCCGGCCCGGTGACCATCAGTGCCATATTTACCGCTATGCTGGCTGCCTTCTGGGCTTATGAAGGCTGGAACTCGGTGGGTTTCCTTGGCGGTGAGATAAAGGACCCGCATCGTAATGTCCCCTTAAGCATTACCATCGGGCTGCTGATCGTGATAACGGTCTATCTCCTGGTGAATACGACATACCTGGCGTTGCTGCCTTTACCCACGATGGTTCAAATGCATGCCTCGGGCACGTCCATCGCTGCCGTGGAGGCGGTGAAGATGTTTTGGGGGCATAGCGGTCTTATTTTTATTTCACTGCTGATCCTGGTGACAACGTTGGGGTGCACGCATACTACTATATTGAGCAACTCACGCACATATTATGCAATGGCCCGCGAAGGGGTTTTCTTTTCAAAAGTGAGCAAGCTGAACAAGGCGCAGGTGCCTGCGAATGCTTTATGGTATCAGGGGATATGGGCTTGTCTGCTTGTGCTGTCCGGGACTTTTGACCAGCTGACGGATATGCTCATTTTTGCTGCTTTTATATACTATGGGGCTACGACCCTGGGTGTTTTTATTTTGAGAAGAAAAATGCCGGATGCTCCACGGCCTTATAAGGTGTGGGGATATCCTGTCGTGCCGGGCCTGTTTATTCTATTTTGCGTGTCACTCATTTGTAATACCATTATTGCACGTCCAAGGGAAGCTGCCATCGGCCTCACATTGATATTATTGGGTATACCATTTTACCGGTGGTTCAACAGGAAAGGGGCAGCCGACATAAAATAAGGCTGGAGAATTTGTTTAATTTTTTGTATATTTCATTGTATTGTATTAATATATAAATTAAACAAATCAAACTATGACACGCTTGCTCGTCATGCTTGCAGTTGTTGGCCTTTTTGCCGTCAGCTGTACTAATGCCCCTGCCCCTACCTCCAATATGGGGATGGCAGCGGCGCTCCTGTAAAAGGGATGGATTCATGCAAAGCATCGCTGCAGATGTTCTTTACTGCTTTTCCTGATATCAAAGGGGAAAACCTGACAGCAATGGCCGAGGGTGACCGTGTGGTGGT
>DASZVM010000497.1:0-4435 GCA_035547295.1 Puia sp.
CTATGTCACGCAAAGCGGCTGTAAAGGCACCGCCAATTCCAATGTCATTATCATCGACCCGAAGATCACCACGCTGGACTTCACCATGGCATCCAACCCGACGTGCGGCACAAACCCTGTATCCTTCGCCGCCACCCCCAATAATTTTGACATCACTACCTATAACTGGCAGTTCGGCGACGGAGGCGTAGCATTCGGACCACAAAGCGTTACACATGCCTACTATACCGAGGGCACCTATACAGTGACGATGTATGCGCAGAATATGGGCGGATGCGACACTACCATGAGCAAGACCCTCACCGTAAAACCGCCCTTCCCGCAGATATCCGGTGCAACCAACACCTGCGACGGCACCCGGGGTGACGTGACCTTCACACAGGCATCGGTACATGCCACCAACGTCACCTGGAACTTCGGCGACGGCTCGTCCCCGGTGACAGTTCCGGGAACCCAGACCGATATCACGCACACCTATAAGAAAACAGGCACCTACAACGTCACGCTGGCTGCCGTCAACGCACAATGCACGCTCATGGCTTACACTTCCGTAAATGTGCTGGTAAAACAAAGCCCGCAGCTCACGGGCAACGCCTCCTCTGCCTGCAGCAATACCCCTGTCGCCATCCAGATAACAAGCCTGGACAAGAACCCTTATCAGGGCGATCACGACTATGACTCTTACTACTATGCGGGATATAGCATCGTAGGCGTACAATACAGCGACGGCGACAATTTCGCGGGCAACTGGAGCAATGCTCCTTATCCCTACCGGTGGACCACCACCTACAACGGCAATATCACCAACTTCCAGGTGGGCAAAAGAGGTATACGCTATATCCTGAAAAGCTATGTCTTCGGCTGCCAGGATACCACTAACGTAATGCCCCTGGCCATCAAAGGGGCCGTCGGGGGATTCAAGGTCGTGGCCGATAAATCATGCTATCAATCCCCTGTAATACTGGAAGACACTTCCCATTCCACGTCAGACAACCCCATCCTCTCCAGGAAGTGGGACTTTGGCGACGGGCAGACATTCACCACGGACAAAGGCGGCCAGGTCAAACATACCTACACCAACCCGGGGAACTACTACGTCAACATGCAGATCACGGATGCCGGAGGCTGCTCATCAAGCGTACCCTCCGCGCAATATGTCACGGTGAAAGGCCCCAAAGCATCCTTCTCTACCTCCGGTACGGATGTACATCTCAACACAACGGTGTATTTTTATAATACCACCAATGATAACGGGAATACAGGCACTGTGTATAATTGGGACTTTGGAGATGGGTCGACGTCCACAGATCCATATCCCTATCATACCTATACGACGGCAGGCACCTATGTGGTAAATATGAGAGCTACCAACCCCTCCGTACCCTGCGGCTCTACGGCCACCCCGGTGACCATCATCGTACGGAACTTCAATTCGAATTTCGGCTTTACCACCTCCTATGTGGCAGGCAACTGTGCTCCCCTGCTGGCCTACTTTACGAATACTTCCCTCAATGCCGTCAGCGTGACCTGGGACTTCGGCGACGGCAATACGGCAGGCAACCTGAATTATGCAAGCCATGTATATGAAAAGCCGGGCAAGTACTATATAAAGCTGCATGTCAGCACCTATAACGGTCTCACGGGCGAATATCTCGACTCCATCATCATCCGTCAGCCACAGATAACCATTCCAAAATTTCCGCCGGTGGCCTGCATCGGAAGTACGGTCACCCTTAACTCCAAGGTCCAGGACGGCAGCCAGTACAGATGGGACTTCGGCGACGGCAGCATTGTTCCTTCCGCCGACGGGAACGCAGATCATAAATATATCGCCGCGGGCAACTATAAGGTAACGCTCCTCGTGCAGAACGATGCCGGCTGCGTCACCGACTCTACCCTTCCCTCCCTGGTAAAGATCCGGCCCAACCCTGTCGCCACCCTGTCGCCAAAGGACCCGGTGCTGTGTCTGGGTCAATCTATTTCCCTGGAGGCCAGCGGCGGCAGCTCCTATGAGTGGCGGCCATCCACGGGGCTTAACAACCCCTTTATCGCCAATCCCACGGCAGCCCCCAGGTCCACCACCGACTATACATTGACGGTAAAAGACGACATCGGCTGTGAGAATACACAACCCGTTACCGTAAAGGTCATCGAACCGGGCCATCTCGAGGTCAGCCCGAGCGTGGCGGTCTGCGACGGCGATGCGGTACAGCTGAATGCCACGGGTGAACAGGTGTATAAATGGATCAACTTTACCATCGGTCTTAGCAACACAAGCATCCCCAACCCCATTGCCATCGCCCCTTATACCATGACCTATACAGTACAAGGCTCCGACGACCATTATTGTTTTGTCCATGAAAAGCCGGTGACAGTCACTGTACGTCCCTTGCCGACGGTGGACGCAGGACAGGACGTCATCGTACAGGCAGGTTACGACGTCACCCTCAATGCCCAGATCAGCGCCGATGCCACCAAATTGCAATGGATGCCTGAAAAATACCTCAGCTGCTATGATTGCACCACCCCACTGTGCAAACCCCTGGCCACCATCCAATACATCGTAAAGGTGGAGAACCAGTATTGCAAGGCCTACGACACGGTGGTGGTAGCCGTGGACTGTAAAGAGGCACGGGTCCGTATCCCCAATGCCTTTACGCCCAACGGTGACGGAGCCAACGACGTCTTTATGCTCAACGGCATATCCATCATCAGACATATAATGATCTTTAGCCGCTGGGGTCAGAAGGTTTTTGAAAAGGACAATGTCATCGCGGGCGACCGGGCCTCCTGCTGGGACGGCACCTGCAACGGACAGAAATGCGAGCCGGGCGCCTATGTCTATTTTATAGAGATGGAATGTCCCTCCGGAGGTGTTTTCAGCAGGAGAGGAAGCGTGGTGCTGATACGGTAACCTCTTATAAATAGCTCATCGCACTTTCTTCAATTCATAATGCTCTCCTTCGTCATCGAGGACCGCCTTTTCTATTTTCCCGTCAGGACCTTTTACAAAATCTATTTCCGTGTCCATTATCTTCAGATAAAAATGATGATCGTTCACGGCATAAAGGTTCGTTTTGGACAAGCGCACCGTCGGCGACTCCACTTTCAAACGACCATTCTCCAGGGTGATGATCGCCTTTAACCGCCCGTCATATTCTCCCGTTATCGACCGCAATACCGCGTCCGGCAGCTTTACATTGGCGCGATAAGGCTGATAACCCTCCCATCTCCATGGGATAGCGACCCCCATGATCTTCTCCACCAGCTCTTTGAAGATGCTTTCACCATTGGTGTTGTTGCACATGATGATCAGCGCGCTCCTGCTTTCGGGCAAAGCGATGACATAATGCACCCATCCGTCGATATGTCCCTCTTTGAAGAAGGCCTTTCCATAAGCGCTGGAAAAGATCCCCCATCCAAGCCCATAGGATACGTGCATGTGCCTCGTTTCCACTGCTGCCGCAGAATCGAAGATGGACGCCTCCCGCCAGCCATCCACGGGTATTTGCGGTGTAAGCATCTGCCGTCGTGATGCCGGACTTAGCCCCTTGCCATTCAGTACCGCGGCCATAAACCGGGTGTAGTCTGCAACCGTGGTCTCCATCGAGCCGGCTGCATAGGCCTGATCTCTTTTAAACTTAGTCAGCGTATCTCCGTTCCTGTCATGACCAAGGGCATAGTCTGTCTCGAAAGCCTGCTGCCAGACGAAGCTGGTCCTCCGCATGCCAAACGGCCTGAAGATCTTTTCCCGCGCCAGATCCTCCAGCTTACGCCCCGTAACCGTCTCTACGACAACCTGCAGCAGGTTGATCCCTTCGCCGGAATAAGCATAATGGGCTCCCGGCTGAAAGAGTATTTCCAGCTTATTATTCCGATGAGGGTTCATTTCCCGCCAGTTGGGAAAACCCGTCGTATGCGACAGACAATGCCGGGCCGTGATCAGCTTCCAGCGATCGTCGCCGGCGAGATCCTTATACTTTTCATACGAAGGCAGCGGCTTTGGCAGATAGGTATACAGAGGTTTGTCCAGGTCGATCTTTCTCTCATCCACAAGCTGCATGACCAGATAGGCAAACAGCGATTTGGCCAGGCTGGCGGCATAAAAACAGGTGGCGGTATCGTTCAATCGATGCAGCGCAGTATTCTTATACCCATATCCCTTTGTGTAAACTACTTTATTATCCCGGATAAGACCCAGGCAAAGACCCGTCACATCGGCCGTGTCCATCAGTCTTTTGACGATGCCGTCTACGACAGCGGGCCGGGAGATGACAGGTTGAGCATGGATGGAGCAGGTCAGCGCTGTCAGCAGACAGGCAGTCAGGTAGATATTTCTCATATCCATGCGACAGAAAACACCCTCATAAGTTTAAATCACGCAAAAAAAAGCCGCCCGGATCGATCTCGCCTGTACCGGAAGATTAACAGTCTT
>DASZVM010000498.1:0-13974 GCA_035547295.1 Puia sp.
TTTGTTGGGGATCACAGTACATACATCGGGTACCTCTGCCTGTCTGAGGTTACGTTCGATCATGGGGCGCTGCAATATCTTTTCGAAAATGTTCCTTACATTGGCCAGGGCTCCTTCGTCCATCACCATTTTACCACCGAAGTATTTATTCAACAAGGGTTTGGTGATATCGTCCGCCGTAGGCCCCAATCCGCCCGTGATCAATATGATCTGCGACCGCGCTGATTCAACATCGAGGGCTTCCCAGATATCTTCCCATATGTCTCCCACCGCCAGGCGATGCCGGACCCAAATACCGGCTTTATTCAACTCCTGCGCCATCCAGGCGCTGTTTGTGTCTATTACCTGTCCGATCAATAATTCATCCCCAATGGTAATGATACTTGCTGCCAGTTTTTCCATCCTGTAAAATTAAGTTATTGTTATACTGATTTTCACATTTGACAAAATCTTATATTTGGTGCGTCCGCCAGGAGTGGTGTCCTGGTATATGTACCCCAAATCCAGTATTATTGGAAGATCGCCAGGTCCCGCGTGAAATTTGATCAACCATCTTCTCAAAACAACACGCAATGAAAAAGTACATCTATCACACACCGTGGATGGCTATCCTGGGTCTTTGCATTCTTTCTATTTCCTGCAAAAAAAACGATGCACCGGCGAAATCGGAAAAGTACAAGATTGTCGCGGGTACCTGGAAGCAGACCGATATCGTGCTCGGCGTTCCTGTCAGTGTCAAGGTCGGCGGCACAAAATATACTTTTGATCCTGGTACCAGCATGATCACCAATCCTTATATGCAGGCGTTCGGCGTTGCGGCACAATTTGCTCCTACGCAGCAGAATATCTATCATTTTTCGGACAGCGGAGCTTACCGGATCGAAGGTCCTACCGGTCTTATTCTCCCCGTAGCGGGCAACAGCGGCAGCTGGACCCTGGATGTATATGATGCCGTGCTGAAGCTGACCTCGTCCGCCAAGGTGGATGATCCCCATTGGATCGCAGGTATTGCCAGCGATTCTTTATCCCTTTCCCTGACGGTGGATATTCCCGGTCTGGGTACTGCTCCGCTGACACTCATACTTAAAAGATCCTGATCTTGTCTGTAAACCATCCATATTGGGAGCGGGAGCTGCTGCCGCTGGTAGCGGAAGGGGATGAGCGGGCTTTCAGCCGTTTGTACTATCAGACCAATGCGGGGCTGTACAATGCGGTAATGACCTATGTCAAAGACCCGGATGCCGCCCGTGAGATCGTGCAGCAGGTGTATATCAAGCTCTGGGACAGCCGCCGGCTGCTGAAAGATGTCCGGAGCCTGAAGGATTACCTTTTTATCCTGGCACGCAATACTGTGTTCGACCATATGAAGAAGCATACGGTTGAAATGAAATGCCTGGCGGAGCTTCGCACACAAGCGGCCGTATCGGATAATAATGTGATATCGGCCATGCAGGAACGTGAATGCGGGAACCTGCTCCACCAGGTGGTTTCCCGGCTTCCTGCCCAGCAGCGTAAAGCTTTTCTGATGGCTTCCGAGCAGGAAATGAGCTATGATAAGATCGCTGTCCGGATGAGGGTGTCCAAATTCACCGTTAAAAGGCACCTGGAGCTTGCCCGCCGTCACGTCCGTCAGCGCATACATCATTATTTTTTCGGATCATAAGAGTATGAAGCGAAAAAAAAAGTCTCTTCTATTGGGCCATTCGTTCATGTGGCCAGTCTTTACAAGGAATGACACAGGAACGATTTGAATATCTTTTTGGTCTGTATAAGACGGGCAGTCTCTCAAAAGATGAATGGGACGAATTGCGTGATGCGATCCGGCGGGATGAGCATGATGCCTGGTTACAAAAAGACTTTGGGGATTTATTACAACAAGAGGGTACACATGAGACCTGGACGCCTCAACTGGAAGCTGCCATGTGGCAGCAGATCCGGCGGGGGCACAGGCGGTATTGGTGGATATATGCGGCTGCCGCGGCGAGCTTGTTGGTTTGTGTTGTCATGATATGGCGCATCAGGTTTGGATCGACCCGTCCCTCTACTTTGACGGCTATTGCCGCGGCCGATATCCGGCCGGGCACCAACAAGGCCATACTCACACTGGCCAATGGCACGCAGATCTTTTTGGACAGCTTGCAGAACGGCAGGATTGCCCGGCAGGGGGCGACCACTGTCATTAAATTGAATGGTATCATTTCCTACTCCGGGGACTCCAGGCAGGAGTCCAATGACGAAGCGCTTCTTTACAATACGATCACTACACCCCGGGGGGGACAGTATGAGCTGGTACTTCCCGATGGCAGCCGGGTATGGCTCAATTCGGCTTCTTCCCTGCGATTTCCCACGGCGTTCAAGGGGGCGCACCGGGAAGTGGAACTGACAGGAGAAGGATACTTCGAGATAGAGAAAGACGCGGCCAGGCCATTTACAGTACAGGTGGATCATATGAAAGTCCAGGTGCTGGGTACAAGCTTCAATACCATGGCCTATCCGGATGAGAGCACGATCAATACGACCCTTGTGGATGGTGCGGTGGTCGTCGCCGGCGGCGCCCTGCAAAAGAAACTGCAGCCCGGCGAGCAGGCTGTCTTTGACAGTGCCGGTCATCAACTGTCTGTCAGGAAGACGGATATACGACAGGCTATTGCCTGGAAGACGGGGCTATTCGAATTCGACAACACGGACCTGGCGACCATCCTGCGCCAGCTGGCCAGGTGGTATGATATCGAGATCGTTTACCGGGTGAGGCCGGAGAAGACGCCGCTGGGTGGGAATATCAGCAGGAACCTTCAGCTGAAGGAAGTGCTTGACCTGCTGGAAGCCAACGGAATAAACCATTTTAAAATAGAAGGGAAAAAAGTATTTGTGCTGCCATAGTTCTCCGATAAAAGCCGGGAGTGCTACCAACACTCCCGGCAGCAGCTGCAGCGGGACCGCGGCTGCGTTCGGGCGATACATGTAACACACAATCTGGCTGGATCATCATATTACATCACCCTAACCATGCAAATTTATGCAATTAAGGGCTCTTTGCAACCGCGCGCTTGTGAAGCGGGTGCTGCTACCAAAAACTATCATCCGTGTAATGAAATTCACTGCATTCTGGCTGCTTGCCATCGGGCTGCAGGTAAGCGCCCGCAGCTTCTCGCAAAAGGTCACTCTTTCTGTAAGGGATGTGCCTATACAACAGGTGTTCAGGGAGATCACCCGGCAGACAGGTATTTCTTTTGTGTACAGGGAACAGATGCTTGACGGAATAGGGCCTGTGACCGTCCACATGAAGGATGCCGCCATCGAAGAGGTCCTGGACGCTTGTCTTAAAGGCCGGCATATCGGGTACAGCCTGGTAGGAAAAAGCATCGTCATCCGTAAGGATATATCGTCTGCGGGTATTGTACAGCTGCCGGATTCGGTACAATATGCGGAGCCTCCCCCCCGTGATATCAGGGGGATCGTCCGTTCAGTAAACAATGCTCTTCTGGAAGGGATCACGGTTACGGAGAAAGGAACGAACAATGCAACCACCACCCGGCTGGACGGCAGTTTCCGGCTGAGGGTGGCAGGTCCCGATGCTGTGCTGGTGTTCAGCTCCATCGGGTTCAAGACAGTGGAATTTGCGCTCAATGGCCGTGTGCAGGTGGAAGTGATCCTGGAGACCTCCTCCCAGGAACTGTCAGGGGTGGTCGTGACTGCGCTGGGTATTACCCGCGCCCGGAAATCCCTGGGGTATTCGGTGGAAGAGGTGGGAGGCGGAGAGTTTACGCGCGTGTCCCAGGAGAATATCCTGAATGGGATGTCGGGTAAGATACCTGGCGTGACGATCAATGCTACGGGGGGCGCAGGCTCTTCCGTGAGCATGATCATAAGGGGAGCTACCTCGCTGTCCAGCGATAACCAGCCTCTGTTTGTAGTAGATGGAGTGCCCATTGCCAATACTTTGAATAATATCAGCCAGGTAGGTATCGACAACCGGGTGGATTACGGCAATGCGCTTTCCAGCATCAACCCGGAAGATATCGAAAGCGTCACGGTGCTCAAAGGGCCCAGTGCCGCGGCGCTATATGGCTCCAGGGCGGGCAATGGGGTCGTCCTTATCACTACCAAGTCGGGACGTGCTGCCCGGAAGCTGACTGTTACGGCGACTTCGAATACGGTGTTCGATATACCTTATAGATATCTGAAATTCCAGCATAAGTATGGATCGGGACAATTTTCCGCCATTCCTGTTTCGGTAAGCGGCAATCTGCTGACCAATCCCTTTGGAAGCCTGATCCAGGAGAATGCGGGAGCCACCTATGGTGCAGAGCTGGACAGAGGATATAAAGAAGTTCAATGGAACAGTCCGCTGGATTCCAGCGGCAAGGCCATCCCCGAGCCCCTGGTCTCGCATCCCAATAATATAAAGAATTTTGTGCAGACAGGGATCACCACTACCAATGGGGTATCGATTGCCAATAACAACGAACAGATGTCCTACCGGCTTTCCTATGCCAATATGTCCAACAGGGGTCTCATTCCCCATTCCGACCTTTACCGCAACAGCCTGAACCTGAATACGGGATTACGGATCAACAAATCCCTTCGTCTCAGCACCAATATCGACCTTAGCAGGAATAATTCCGACAACCGTCCTGCCGGCGAAAGGGGAACGAACCCTCTCCAATGGGCCTACAATGTTTCTCCGCATACGGATATCCGGGACCTTCGGCAGTATTGGATGCCGGGGCAGGAGGGGATACAGCAACGCTCGCAATACAAGGGGGCGTATAACAACCCTTATTTTCTGGCGAATGAGGTGCGCAACAGCTTTGTCCGGGACCGTTTGTATGGAAATATCCGGGCCGACTGGCAGCTGTCGCCCTCCTTTAGCCTGATGGCCCGTTATGCGCTGGATACTTATAATGAAAAACGGGAGCTGAAGATTGCGGAAAGCTATACGGATGACCCCGGCGGCGCCTACGGCATCATCGATCTCAAAAACTTCGAGAGCAATGCTGACTTCCTTCTCACCTACAAAAAAGAATGGAACGATTTCAGCCTGTCTGTGTCTGCGGGCGGCAACACCCGTTATCAGAAAGCCTCCAATGTGACAAATGCCACGAAGGATGGCACGGGCCTGATCGTGCCCGGCGTATTCACGATCCAGAACATACTGCCCGAGAACCTCAATTATTCCAGCTACCTGTCCGAGAAAGGAGTGAACAGCCTTTACGGTCTGCTGAACCTGGGCTATAAAGAGATGGTATTTCTTGATATTACGGGGCGCAACGACTGGTCGAGCACGCTGCCCGATGCGCAGCCTTATTTCTATCCTTCCGCTTCCTTAAGTCTTCTTATCAACGAGATCGCGGGGCTCAAATCGCCGAAAATCGACCTGATCAAGCTGCGGGGGGGCATCGCCCAGGTGGGTAATGATGCCAGCCCTTATCAATTACAGTCCGTGCTGAGCAATGCAGGGGCATGGAGCAGCATTCCCCGGCTGACTACTTCGGGTACGCTGCTGAACCCGTCCCTTAAACCGGAAATAGCGACTTCATATGAAGGAGGGCTTGACGTGAACCTGTTCAGGAACCGGCTGCGTTTTGCGGCGACCTATTATATGGTGGGGAACAAGAACCAGATATTCAGCACAAAGACTCCTCCTTCTTCAGGCTACGTTTCAAAAAATATCAATGCGGGTCTGCTTCGCAGCAAGGGTATCGAGCTGTCGCTGGGAGGAACCCCCATCCAGGACAGGAACTGGAGAGTGGACGTCAATGCCAATTTTACCCGCAGCCGTACACGGATCATCAGGCTTTCGGACGACCTGCCGTACTATACCTTATGGACGGAGGGCCGGGGCGGGGCCTGGACGTATGTGGGGGATGAGATAGGAGATATCTACGACGCAAAGATGGTCACGGTAACGGACAAGGGTTCTCCTTATTATGGGTATCCCCTGCTGGACAATACGGGCAAATGGCAGTCTATCGACGCGATAAATACCAGGGACAAGATCGGTAATTTCAACCCTGACTTTATCCTGGGATTCCAGTCCACCATCTCCTATAAACATTTTAGCCTGAGCTTTACGCTGGACTGGAGGAATGGCGGCGACTTTTTCTCCGAGACCTATCGTTATGGGGAAGAGTACGGTCAATCCTCGCTGTTCTACGATCACCTGATCAATCCGGGCATGCGAACGGGCCAGCAGCTGCGGGATTACCTGGTGGCCAACCAGGATAAGATGATCCGCAGCTCAGGTAACAACTTTCCCCTGGTGGGAGGGCCGACCCCTCAGTATAATGGCTTTCCCTTTGTCTATGGTCCTTATACGCTGCCTTACGGGGGGGTGTTCGTGCCCGGCGTAAGGGCTTCGGGTTTTGATGCCAACGGCAACCCCACAGGCTATATCGAGAACCTGGGTCAGAATATCAACAGCCCCAATGGTACGGCCATCCTGCCTTTTGCCGGTGCTACTGCCTGGTCGTTCACGCGGGCCTTTACGTTCCCCGCCTCTTATCTGAAGCTGAGGGAGATCTCCTTTGCCTATGATCTGCCGGCGAAAGCAATCAAGGCGGCAAAGGTGCAGAGCGCCAGCATTTCGGTGTACAGCAGGAATATTATTTTATGGACGGCTGCCAAGATCAATATCGATCCGGAAAATGCCTATCAGCCCTCCACCAGCGTGCAGGGGTCGGGCAGCCAGTTCAAACAGGGTGTCGAACGTTATAACGTAAACCCCTGGGTGATACCTGTCGGGGTTAAACTGAATGTAATATTTTAAAAACATTGTTAAAAGATGAAGCCAATGCGTAATATAACAAGGAGGGTCATTTTGGGAGCCCTGTTGCTGGGACTCTTTTCCTCCTGCAGGAAACACCTGGAGCAGCTGAACCAGAACCCAAACGGCGCGAACCCTACGACGACCAATCCGAACCTGGTGCTTTCCACGGTTCTGACTGCTACCGGTCAGGAATACGTAAAGCTGGGATTCGGGGACATCGCAGGCGTCATGCAGCATACGCAGGCGGATGGCTGGACCGGTAATCATAACGAATATGACTGGAGCGGTTCCAATGACTGGTCGCCTTATTATAACATACTGCGGAATAATAAATATGTTTATGACAGGAGCGTGGCCCTGGGATATGAACTACAGCAGGGGGTTTGCCTGGTGATAAGATCCATGGTTTTCGGGCTCATCGCGGACCTTTATGGCGATGCCCCGTATAGCCAGGCGCTGAAAGGGGATGAGAGCGGCAGCAGCGATCTTTTTCCTGTCTTTGATAAGCAGCAGGATATCTATACGGGCGTTCTTGCAGACCTGGAGAAAGCCAATACCTTATTGTCCAAGGCCAAAACGGCATATAACAGTACGATCGACGCGGTGGATGTGTATTATGGCGGTGAACCATCGAAATGGCGCAAGCTGGCCAATTCCCTGGCCTTGCGTTATTATCTGCGCATATCGGGTAAGCTTCCGGATGTGGCTAAGGCGGGCATTGAAAAGATAGCGGCCGACCCTGCGACCTATCCCATCATTACCACGGCGGCGGAGGATGCCCTGATGGGTTTTGCGGGCGCCAGCGCTTCCGACAGCTGGCCTTCCAATGTCAACTATGACGCGGACAGTGTCAACTACCGTGTGACAAAGATGTGCTCCACCTTTGTAAAGAAGCTTGTATCCCTTCATGATCCGAGGATCGGGGTTTGGGCGAACAAGGTGCAGGTATTCCTGCATGTGGACGATGATCTTCCCACCGGTACGGACAGGATCGCCGACACCACTGTCGACGGCGAAGAGCGGAAGGTCCGCTATCTTTCTCCCGACGTGCTGGCGGGTAAAGGTCTCTCGGAAAGCGATATCGACCAGGACCCCAATTACGTGGGTCTTCCGCCGGCCATTGTCGGCGGCCCTGTATATAACATGGGTACCGATGCCGCTCAGGCTGCTCACAATCCCCATGTATCGTGGCTGAATAACATCTACATGAATCCCAGCGGTCCCCTGCTGAAAGCCCGGCTCATGACGGCTGCGGAGGTCCATTTCATCCTGGCGGAAGCGGCGCTTAAAGGATGGGCCGCAGGGGATGCGGAGACACATTATAAAGCGGCTATACAAGCTTCTTTTACGGCCTGGGGATTGGCGGGACAGTACAACACCTATATCGGTCAGCCGGACGTAGCCTATGCGGGGACGGTGGAGCAGATCATTACGCAGAAATGGATCGCCTCCTGGACCGCGGCCACTGAATCCTGGTTCGACTTCCGCCGGACGGGTTATCCGGCTATCGTATCGGGGCCTAATGCCAAGGGGCCGGTGCTGCCCATCAGATTTTATTATATGCTGGATGAGCGCAACCTGAACCCTGCCAATATCAAGACCGCGGAGGGCAACCTGGAGGTCACTACCTATTCGGGATATGGCGATGACGCCACGAATGGTTATAAGAACAGCGCCTGGTCCAAACCATGGGTCTGCCAGGGTACGGGCAAGCCATGGTGAACCTATTTAAATTTTTACGAGTGAAAAGGATATTTCTTTTTTTGTTGATGCTGACCTCTATGGTTGGTGTGCGAGCCCAGGAATTCAAAGCCGGTGCGGCGATGCGTGTCATCACACCTGATCCCTTGCTGCCGGTGTCGGGTGGTATCGGCAAGCCCAGCCCCAGCCATATAAAAAAGGGTGAGCTGACGGTGCGTGCATTGGTGATGGAGAAGGGTAACATGCGCATTGCCATTGTAGGTGTGGACAACCTGGGATGGACAGCCATACTGGGGGATAGGAGCCGCGTCCTTATCAAAGGCATACCGCCGGAGAATATACTGATCGGCGCTACGCATACGCACAGTGCGCCGGATGCCTATGCTTTCCCGGACGAAAAGGGTGAGACGTCAGCTGACCTTCGCTATCTCGATTGGTGTACGCACCAGATAGCCGACGCTGTGAACCAGGCTCTGAAGGACCTGCAACCGGCTGTCCTGAAGACAGCTGTGGGGGAAGCGAAAGGCAAGATCGCGTACAACTATTACGCGGAGCAATTGTATGATCCCCGCTGCGGCGTGATACAGGTCCTGGCAGCCGGTGGGGCAGGGAAGGGACGTACGATAGCTACCCTGGTGAATTATGCTATTCATCCGGAGGTTATCGGCAGTCACAGGGGAATACTGAGCCCTGATCTGTGTGGTCCTTTGTATGACCGTATAGAATCGAAAGCAGGCGGTATCGCGTTGTTCATGAATGGCGCCCAGGGGGGAATGGTGACGGCGGACAACAGGCTGGGGAATGGTGCGGAGGCCAACGATTATGAAGAATGCACCCGTATAGGACATCTGCTGGCAGACGAAGCCCTCCGGATCGTACATGATGCTCCGGTGCAGACAGATCCCTTTCTTTATTGCGGCGCGCAAACCATCCGGCTGCCTGTGGAGAACCCCGTGATGAAATATATCCTCAGCAAATCGCCCCTGAAAAATCCACAGGCGGGGCAGGATTCGGTGTCCACCCGTATCAACCTGCTGGACATCGGTACGGCGCAAGTGCTTACCATTCCCGGCGAAGCCCTGCCCAATATCGGGTACTATGTGAAGAGGCATATGCGCACCGGTCAGCCTTTCCTTTTCGGACTTACCAACGATGCGTTTGGCTATATCCTTACCAAGGTGGATTTTAAAAGCTTTAAGAGATACGAGTATGTCAGTAATACCAGTCTGGGAGAAATGACGGGAGAAATATATATGCAGGAGGCCCTCCGGCTGATCGGCCTGAGCCCTTCTGCGGAGCGCTGAGTATGCAAATGAACTGATCATCTCAATAATTATAAATACAAAGAATGCGCATGAAGAGAATTATTTTTTTTGGTTGTCTATGGTTACAGCTGCTGTCTGCCATAGCTCAATCTTCCGAACCCGGCGGAGGTGCTACCGTGCCTTCCAATGCTCTCCGGCATTATCTTGACAATGGCGATACGACCTTTCACTGGGAGGTGAGGGAAAGCTATCCGGTGGGGGATGTGACGATGTACAACCTCCTGCTGACCTCTCAGACCTGGCGTGGTATCCGCTGGGTCCACCAACTGGCCGTCTTTGTCCCGAAAGTGAATATGTATGACGGGGCTTTGCTATTCATCACCGGAGGATCGGTGGAGAATGGGCAACCCAAGTGGGCGGGGAGGGATGACAAACTGCTGAGCTCCATTTACACCATTGCCTCAAAGAACAGGGCTATCGTCGCCGTATTGAAGCAAACGCCCAACCAGCCTTTATTCGGCAAGCTAAAGGAGGATGAGCTGATATCCTATACGCTGCATCAATTCAAGGAGGACGGCGATTATACGTGGCCGCTGCTTTTTCCCATGGTGAAATCGGCTTGCCGGGCCATGGATGCCGTTCAGCAATTCGCGGACGGGCAATTGCATCATCCCCTGAACCGCTTTGTGGTTTCGGGAGCTTCCAAGCGCGGCTGGACCACCTGGCTCACGGGCGCGAACGACCCCCGTGCCGAGGCTATCGGGCCGATGGTCATCGACATCCTCAATATGCCCGTGAACCTGGATTACCAGATCAAGGCCTGGCACGAATACAGCCCCCAGATAGAAGATTATGTCAAGCTGGGCATTCCCCAGGAAGCGCATACGGAGAGCGGGGGCGCCATCAATGCCATGGTGGACCCTTATTCATACCGCAGACAGCTTAGCATGCCCAAGATGATCTTTATGGGCACCAATGATGAATATTGGGTCGTCGACGCGATCAAGAATTATTATGACAGCATTCCGGGGAGGAATATGATACACTATGTACCGAATGCGGGCCATGATCTGGGGGATGGAAAGCAGGCTTTTGCCGCACTGAGCGCTTTTTTCGGACTGACCCTCCGGCATGAGCCCTATCCTGTCTGCAGCTGGAGCATCCGGGAAAAGAAGGGGAAAGTTACGGTGACGGTGGGAGCCACGCCCGATGAGCTTACGGAAGCCATTCTCTGGCAGGCTGATTCGGAAAATATGATATTCCGCAAGTCCGTCTGGAAGAGCAAACGATTGAAAGGCGCGGGAAGATCGAATATCGTGTTCACGGAAAAATTTCCCGATTCGGGTTTCAGGGCTTTTTATCTTGATCTCAAATACAAGGACCCTAACGGGGGAGAATACACAGAAAGCACGCGTATGTTCGTAGCGGATAAGGATGAATTAAAACTGCATTAGTTATGAGAAAGCTTATGATCGTTGTTGTTTTTTGGGTAATGAACGTCGGGAAGGGGTTTTCAGCTCAGGTCCCGTTGTCCCCGCTGCCTTCCGTCCGGAACGGCTTTGTGGTGATCTCTCATCGCGGCAATCATGTAAAGGTCCCCGAGAACACGATCGCCTCCATACAGGAGGCTATCCGGGTCGGGGCTGATTATGTAGAAATAGACCTGCGTACGACGAAGGATGGCTACCTGGTGCTGAGCCATGATGCTACGGTAGACCGGATGACAGATGGAAAGGGACGGGTAAGGGATCTTACATTCGAAGAGATTGAAAGGCTAAAGGTGGGAAAGGATAGCACCATTTATCGCGTCCCTACGTTCAGAGAGGTGCTGAATGCATGTAAGGGACGTATGAACATCTACCTGGATTTTAAAGATGCCGATGTGGAAGAGACTTACCGCCAGATAAAGGCTGCCGGTATGGAGAGACAGGTGGTGGTGTACCTCAACAAGGTGGAGCAATACATGCAATGGAAAAAGGCAGCGCCCGGTATGCCGCTGATGAGCAGTCTGCCCGGGGAGATAAAGACACCGGATCAATTCCGTCGCTGGGCGGACCAGGCACGGCTGGAGGTTTTGGATAATGTCTATGATACGGCGATGCAGGCTGTAGCCCATGAGAAGGGGATCGCTCTTTGGCTGGATGTGGAAAGCGCCGGCGAAGGGCCTGCGCTTTGGGATAAGGCCCTGGCCTGGAACATACAGGGGTTGCAGACGGATCACCCAGAGGCGCTGGTGGCCTATTTGCAGCAGACCGGGCGCCGGAACGGCCGTGGTATAAGCGATGCGGGCAGCAGGGAGGTGTTGCCCGCTTACCGGAAATTATCCGACATTGCTTACGGACCCGACAGGGAGAACATCATGGATGCCTACATTCCCGGTGAATATGCAGATGGGAAAGTTATCGTTTACATACACGGGGGCGGATGGACAGGGGGTGATAAGGGCGAGCTTCCGGCCTCGTTGATCGAGGAGCTTACAGGCCGGCGGAAATACATCGTTGTTTCCATGAATTATCGCCTGGTAAAGGGCGGAAGGAATATTTTTCCGGCGCAGATAGAGGATGTCGGCCGTGCGCTGAAATTCATTTCGGATCATGCGAAGAAATATCATTATGATGGAAATGCGTTTGCATTGATGGGCGGCAGCGCGGGCGGACATCTGGCCATGCTATATGCCTATGGGTATGATACGGCGAGGCAGGTGAAGGCGGTAGTGGACCTTTGGGGGCCCACCGATCTTTCGGATAAGGCCGTTCGCGCAGGGAACAAGGATGCGGACAGCAAGGTGGTCGATTTGCTGGGCGTGGCTGATCCCCAGGCCCAGGTATGTCTTGACGCCAGTCCCTATTACCGGGTCAGCAAGACGTCGGGTGTTCCCACGATCCTGTTCCATGGAGAAGACGATCCGCTGGTGGATGTCGGCCAGGCGAAAAAAATGTATCAGAAACTGTTGTCCCTGGGTGTGCCGGCAGAGCTGAAGGTTTATCCGCATGAGAAGCATGGGGTAGGGGCGGGGGCTGCCGTGGATGTATTTAGCAGGACGCTGGCCTGGCTGGACCGGTATTTTCCGCCGCCGGCAATGGCTAACCATATTTCTTATGCCGGGCCTACCTATGCCGAGCGGCTTGGCTGGCCAAAGGGCTCCAAGGTCATTATCCTTCATGTCGACGATGCGGGGATGTCGATCAATTCCAACGAGGGCGCCATCAATTCCATCGAAAAGGGGGTCGCCACTTCCACGAGCATCATGATGCCTTGTCCCTGGGCAGCGAGTTTTGCGAAATATGCGGCTGAAAAAGGTTATGATGCGGGGCTTCATCTTACGCTGACATCCGAATGGCATCATTACAGATGGGGGCCGCTGGCCGGCATAAAGCAGGTGCCTGGTCTGACGGATAAGGAGTGGTGTCTGTGGCCGGAGCCGGAAGATGTCGTACAGCATGCCAGTGCAGATGAAGTGGAGACGGAGATCCGGGCGCAGCTGGCCAGGGCCCTGGCCCTGGGATTACATCCGACCCACCTGGATTCGCATATGGGTACTTTGTTTGCCAGCCGTGCTTACCTGGAGAGATATATCAAGGTGGGGATAGAGAACAAAATACCTGTGATGTTCCCCGGCGGCAACAACAAGCTGCTGGCTGCGAATATGAAAGGAGGTGCAGACCTGTTAAAGGATGCGGCTGTCGTTGGGGAAACGATCTGGAAAGCGGGCTTACCAGTGCTGGATGATCTTGTCACCTACAGCGGTGACTGGAAGCCCCAGCCGGTGGATGGGAAGATAAGTCCGGACGCATATGAAAAATATAAGGTCCGCAAGCTGGAAGAAGCCATCGACAGCATGCAGCCCGGAGTGGCGATGTTTATCGTGCATAGTTCAGTGGTGACGGACGATTTCAGGCATATCACCGGCTCGGGCGACAGCCGTAATGCGGATATGCTGGCCATGATGGACCCTGATCTTAAGGCGTATATCCTTTCGAAGGGGATTATCCTGACCACCTGGCGGGAAATGATGGAACGGCGTCAAAAGTACGGCACCAGTTTCTCCGTCAGATAATCGGGTATTTTTGTCTTTTCCTTTGTATCCTTTTTTAGAAAATACAGCAGCACTTTTCCTACGGTGAGCAGTTTGCCCTGCTCATTATACACTTCCTGGTGGAATGCAAGACGATGGTCCACGGGCATTTCCCTGATGGTTGAACGAACCGTCAGCAGATCGTCATAATGGGCGGGGCGGAG
>DASZVM010000499.1:0-2826 GCA_035547295.1 Puia sp.
AAAGTTTGGCGCAGGTATTACAGGACAGGGGGTATCGCCCGGTAAAATGATCCCGCTGGATACGGGAACGGTGTCAAAACAGGTGTCATTGAGGGACCGCCGGTCTGCCCAGGTATTTGCCTATATCAGCAATGAACAAAAGTTTGGCAGGAACGTCAGTATCGCCTATGGAGTGAGGGCTACAGGCTTTGCTGCGATGGGAGAGGGAGATGAAAAGGGAAAGATCCTGAAATCCTATTTTGGAGCGGAGCCGAGAGGGACTGCCAGGGTCTTATTGTCCAATACTGCTTCGCTGAAGGCTTCCTATGGGAGGAATTATCAATTCCAGCATCTGCTGACCAATTCTTCAGTGGGTCTGCCGACGGACATATGGATCCCTTCGGATATCTATTTCAAGCCTCAATATTCGGATCAGTTTGCAGCCGGAGGATATAAATCGTTCCTTGGCGGTGCTTATGAAGCAAGTCTTGAGCTGTATTACAGGAAATCATATAATATCATCGATTTCAAGGATAATGCCGAGATATTCCTCAATGACAGGATCGAGACACAGGTATTGACGGGGCAGGGGAAGGGGTATGGATTGGAATTCCTTTTGAAAAAGACCAGCGGGGCGACCAATGGATGGATAAGCTATACGTATTCGAAGGCGCTGCGACGGATAGAGGGCGTGAACGATAACGAGTGGTATCCTCCTTCCTATGACCACCGGCACAATTTTTCCCTGGTGTTCAATCATTCCATCAGCCAGCGGCTGAGCGTCGCGGCTAATTGGGTTTTCCGGAGCGGGGGGTATACGACTGTTCCGGAAGGGAGCTATATATTCAATGGAAGCCGGTTCCTTTATTACAGCAAGAGGAACGGCTATCAACTGCCGTCCTATCACAGGCTGGATCTCAGTGTTACGCTGCAAGGAAAGAGGAGCCAGCAGAGAAGATGGCAGGGCGAGTGGGTCTTCAGCGTCTATAACGTGTACAACAGGGAGAATGTCTTTGCGCTGTATGTTCGTCAGGATAACCGTGATTTTTCAAATGTAAAGGCCTCCATGGTGTACCTGGTCGGCATTTTGCCTACGATATCTTACAATTTTAAATTTTAATCTACCCCGTATGAGCAGGCGACACAATGTTTTAATAAGTTTCCTTTTGTTTGTCTCGATAGGTTGTACGAAGGATTATACCATTCATCCAAAGGGGGCAAAACAACTATATGTCATCGAAGGAAGGGTCAGCAATATGCGGGGGCCTTATTATGTGCGGGTGACGAGATCTCAAAATTCCGTCGAGGGATTTGTCGACACGCTGAACTGGCTGGAGCGTGTCGAAGCTGTAAAGGATGCGCTGGTGATCATTTCCGACGATGTGGGTATCGTGGATACCCTGAGGCCTGTGGATTCAAGCGGGGGAAGGTATGGGTACGGGTATATGAACGGCAGGATAGATTCGGGGATCAGACCGCTGTATGACTTTGACCGATCACTTACTGCCGGCCAGGGATATTATGAAACAAAGAGGATCACGGGGGTTCCGGGGCATACCTATCATCTGCAGGTCCGTATCGGTGACGAGACCTTTCAGGCGTCCGCCTATATGCCGTCGGCGCCGGATCTTGATTCTTTGGTGACAGAACCTGACAGGAACATGCCGGGGGCTGAGAATGTATATGCTTATTTTAAGGAACCTCAGTATGAAGAAAATTATTATTTGCTGCAGGTGACATCTGTTTTTACGTATCCGTACGATGCCGCCGGATATGTCAACACATGGGGTGACCATTCGATCTTTCCCTATTATGTTTTTGACGATAAGGCATTGCCTCCTTATGTCAGACACATGGAGATAGACGCCATTTTTTTCGACAGTTATTCCTATGGCGGCATAAAACCTTATTTCGTGCTTCCGCCGGAGACCTTCCAGGGCAGACTGAGTTCGTTGACGAGGGAGAGTTATGAATATTTTGCCGCATCAGGAAAGCAATTCATCGACGATGGGAATGTATATAAGCCTGCGCCGGCTTCCGCAAAAGGCAATATCAGCGGAGGTGCGCTGGGGCTTTTCTGGGCGGCGGGTGTGTCGTATAAGCTGGTGCTTCGATAAGACGTGACGGGCTTGTGATGATCATTGTGCATGCTCGTATATTTTCCGGGCCCTGGCCATCAGGGTCATGTAGTCCCTGTCGATGTAATTATTGGAGGAAAAGACCTTTTTTGTCATTTTATCGATGTCTGCCCAGCTGAACTGAGCGGTGTATTCAGAGCCTTTTAGCTTCATACCGAAAAGGGCGATACAGACCGCTTTTTTCAGGGGGGGCGGCGCCGTCTCGAAGGGACCGGTCTTGTTCGGGCAGTCGTAGCTCATTTTTTTTATCTGGCTTTGTCCCGGCAGGCAATAATCGATATGGACATTGGCGAGGTTCTCAATCCCTATGGAATCTTTTTTTGGGATGATCTCAAAAAGGACCAGCTGGGCATTGGCGGAAGCTATGCTGCTGCCTTCAAATCTAAAGGCCGTGTCTTTTTGCGTGCCGTGCCTGCTGTCAAATCCCAGCAGGCGGTATTCCTGTACGATAGAGGTATCGAAGCTGACGGTGAAGCAGACTTTATCGGCGATGCCGGAAAGACCTTTTGCCAGATGGTCCAACAATAACCGCTCAGCTTGTTGCGCATCCTCGATGCAGTTAAAGGTGCCGTTGCCGGCGGCGGCCAGCTGGGATAATTCAGAAGTTTCCTCTTTCTTCAGTCCCACAGCAAGGCAGGACAGGCGTATACTGTCGTTGTATCCGCGATGAACAAGGTCTACCAGGTCATGTCTGGCGGCAGGCGATGAG
>DASZVM010000500.1:0-2910 GCA_035547295.1 Puia sp.
CGCTGCTGAACAACCCTAAATCCCGTGAATGGAAACAGCAATCATCATTGGCGCAGGCCCCGCAGGATTGACCGCGGCGTATGAGCTCCTTGCAAAAACAGATATCCGTCCTGTTCTTATAGAAGCGGACAGTCAGGTGGGCGGTCTTTCGAAGACCGTCAACTATAAAGGCAACCGCATCGACATCGGAGGACACCGCTTCTTTTCGAAATCCGCCAAAGCGCTGAAGTGGTGGCTGGACTTTTTGCCTCTCGAGGCTTCTGCTGCGCATGGGCCATTCCGTATACAATACCACCGGCAAAGCGCAGACCTTAACGCAGATGAGCACCAGAAGGCAACAGGTGAAAATGTAATGATGGTGCGTCCCCGTAAATCCAGGATCTACTACCGGCGCAAGTTCTTTGATTATCCCCTGCGGATGAACAGCCGTACGATCAGCAACCTCGGGCTGCCGAAGATGGCGAGGATCGTCTCGTCCTATACCCGCTCAAAACTTTTTCCCATCCGGCCGGAGGATAACCTGGCCGAGTTCTTTATCAACCGGTTTGGCAGGGAGCTCTACGAGACTTTTTTCCGGGACTATACCCGGAAAGTGTGGGGTGTTCCTTGTGAGAATATCCCATCGGACTGGGGTCGTCAGCGGGTGAAGAACCTGGATATCTCCGGTCTGGTCAGGCATGCGCTGCGTTCTTTTTTTACGGGTGGGCGAGGGGGTGACCGTCAGGATCATACAAGCCTGATAGAACAGTTCCTGTATCCGAAATATGGTCCGGGTCAGATGTGGGAAGCCGTGGCGGGAGAAATAGAGAAACTGGGTGGCAGGATCCTTTTCAATACTTCGGTGACCGGCTTGCGGGGCGATGGGCAGGACCGGCTTGTTTCCCTGGACCTGTTGCATCATCCTGACGGGAAGGTTTCGACCTTCGAAGGGGACTATTTTATTTCCACCATGCCTGTAAGGGAACTCGTCGGTGGAATGACGGGCATCCCTTTGCCGGAGTCCGCGCGCGAGGTTGCGGGGCAGTTGGAATACAGGGATTTTATCATCGTGGGTATCCTTGCTTCCGGGCTTTCCCCCGAAAAGGCCGGCGAACCTCTGAATGACAATTGGCTTTATATCCAGGACAAGCAGGTGATGGCCGGCAGGGTGCAGCTTTTTCATAATTGGAGCTCTTTTCTTGTAAAAGATCCTTCCATGAATTGGATCGGTGTTGAATATTTCTGTAATGAACGGGATGCTTTCTGGCAGTCTGATGATGAGGCGATCAGGGAGACGGCTATCCGGGAAATGGAAATGATCGGTATCCTGCAAAGGGAGCAGGTGCTGGATGCGGTGGTCGTAAAGGTTCCCAAGGCTTACCCATCTTATTATGGTGCTTACAGCAGATTTGGGGAGGTCAGGGAGGCGCTGGACAGGATAGGGAATTTATATCTTGTCGGCAGGAATGGCATGCACAGGTATAATAATACCGACCATAGTATGCTTACTGCCATGGAGGCTGTCGATAACATCGTCTCCGGGAGAAGGGATAAGTCCAATATATGGGATATCAATGTGGGGGATGAGTATCATGAGAAAGGGTGATGCTTCTTCTGAGTGAATAACTATGATTTTATATCTTGCAGCATGTCTGATCGTAAGAATATTATGTTAGAGTATCCATATAAAAATACTTCCCTGAAAAATTTAAAAGGGGAGCGATGGAAAGATATTCCCGGACTGGATGGCTATTTTTGCGTATCCAGTTTGGGCAGGATTAAAAGGAATGAGTACGAGGTGACCTATCGGGATGGACATGTCCATACAAAGCCAACCATGATTGTAAAACCACGATTAGGGAAAGTCTCCAACGATTTCATCGGGGATCTTACTTATCATCTTTGTGTACAGTTTTCATTAAGTGGGAGGAAATATGCTTATACCATTTCCCGCCTGGTCTATTACTGTTTTGTAAAACCTTTCGACCTAAAGGATCCCAATATTTTTATCCTGACAAAAAACTGCGATAATAAAGATATCCGGCCGGACAATTTAACCATGGCCACTCGCGGAGAAAGGATGCAGCGGGCAGTGGCAAGAGGCAGATTTGATAGCTCCTTAAAGCATATGTCGGAAGAGGCGCGTGCTAAAATGCTTTTGAATGTTGCCAGGGCACAGCAAAAAGAAGTATCCCAATACAGTCTGTCGGGAAAGAAAATACGAACCTATGAAAGTATGGCAGCAGCAAGCCGGGCGCTCGGATTATCTGAAGGGGTTATCAGCAAGGTTGCAAAGGGCAAACTGGTGACAGCCGGCGGCTATGTCTGGCGTTGGGGGAAAGAGAAAAATATAGATATGCAGCATTTCCTGGCGGACAGGCGCAAAACGATCAGGGAACGGAATGGTTCCAGGATCACCCAATATAGTCTTACCGGCAAGCGGATCGCCGTTTTTGCTACTGCCATGGATGCACAGGAGGCCACTGGCATATCAGCGGCCAACTGTCTTAAAGTAGCCAATGGCTTTAACAAAAGCGCAGGTGGATTTTACTGGAAAAAGGGTGCCGGACCGGCAAAGATCGATTTAAGGAAATATACCTGGGGAAATCAGTCGGGTGCGATAAAACGCAGAAAGGCTGTTGCCCAATATGATCTTAACGGAAAATATATCCGGACATTTACCAGCGTTACAGCTGCCGCTGAGCATATGGGTATTGGCATAATTGGCATATCGACCGCTTGCCGGGGCCTGCAACACACCTGTAAAGGATATAAATGGAAGTTTGCCTGATATTGTCAGTATTATATGTCTTTTTTTATTGAACGGGCAGGGTCAACCAGTTCGGAGGATGAATCTCAACAGTCTGTCGATTCACTCTTTTATAGCGTTCCCGGTACGTTTTCCAATCACAAAATCCACTACTTGCCGTG
>DASZVM010000501.1:0-2213 GCA_035547295.1 Puia sp.
CTGAAAAACGGACAGCCGGCAGACGTGAGCTTTATATGCGAGACGGTGATGACGCCGAGGATCAGGGAGAAAAAATGGATCCTGACCGCAGAGCCCATCTTTATCGATATTACCCGTGTGCCTATCCGGGGCAACTGGGAAGGATTACCCAACGCCACCCTTGTCAAGGACGGCATACTGGAGCTGTCTGTGAATGGCAGCGACCCGAACGACGGCAGCCCGAACAACGGTACGGTGTCAGAAGCGGCTTATGGCACCCCTCATACCCTGCTGTATGTAGGCCCCCAGCATGTCCCTAACCCGAACCCTGTGATCCTTCGTGCCAAAGTACAATCAACCCCGGGTCCCGTGACCGTGACAACCACCCTGCCTGTAGACCAGGATGTGCTCATGAGCAGCACTGTCGGAAGCCTTGCCTACCCCATGTCCATCTTTACAGCGGCGGAAGGCGGCAACCTCTCCGTTACGTTATGGAATGATGATCTGGAAAACCTTACTTCGGCGGATGTAACGATAACACACTTTTCAAAACAGCAGCTTTCCTATACCTCCGGCGCGGACTGCGAGTTCAAGCTGATAGGACAGGGAAAGGTCTACAGCTCCACCTACTATCCGCCGGATGAGCATGGAGTGTCCGTGAAAACCTATGGCTCCGGCACCCTGACCATCACATCGATCACCGCACTGGCAGAGCACCCCGGCATCGGGATCATACAAGGGTCCTTCGAAGCAGAAGTATTCCGGCCCATCGGCGGCAATCAATATGAACGCGGGACGGTGTCGGCACATTTCCAGACCATCGGCGGATATATTCCGTAATTTCGGCATCAAATCACCGTAATGCCACCCAAAAAAGAGCTATTGTCCGGATGGGGCAATTATCCTGTGTCCGAATCGTATGTCCTGTCACCCCGCTATGCCGATGATTTCAGGGGCTATCTACCAAAGGATGGGCTCATCGCCCGGGGGCTGGGCAGAAGCTATGGGGACCAGGCCCTGAACAAGGAACATTATGTCGTCAGCTGTACGGAGTACAATCATTTTATCGCCTGGGACGAACAGGAAGGTATCCTGGAATGCCAGGCAGGTGTCAGCCTGGAGGAGATCATTTCGGCCCTGGGTCCCAAAGGATGGCTGCCCATGATCTGCCCCGGAACCAAATTTGTTACGGTGGGGGGCGCCATCGCCAACGATATCCACGGCAAGGCGCATCATATCGACGGCTCGTTTGTCAATTGCGTGCTGTCATTTACGATCCTGCTGGCCGACGGTGAAATAAGAACGGCTTCCCGCACGGAGAATGAAGATCTCTTCTGGGCCAATTTCGGCGGTCTTGGCCTGCTGGGCGTTATCCTGACGGCCAGGTTGAAATTACGGAAGGTGGAGACCATGTACTTCAGACAAAAAAGCGTTGCCGTACGCAACCTGGACCATATGCTGGAAACGCTGGAGAAGCTGGATCATGAATATAACTACTCCGTCGCCTGGATCGATGCGCTGGCCAAAGGCAGCAAGCTGGGCAGCGGTGTCATCTCCTTTGGGAATTCCGCGAAGCTGAACGATCTGCCTGATAAATTAAAAAATGATCCGTTAAAGCTGCATTCCAAAGGCAAGCTTTCCGTCCCCGTCTACCTGCCTTCTTTTACCCTCAACAATTTTACGGTGAGAATATTGAACAGGGTAATCGCCTTTGTGCAAAATTCCCCGAAACAGTTTGTGCATTACGAGAAATTCTTCTTCCCGCTGGATGCCATCAACAACTGGAACAGAGGCTATGGCAAGAGAGGGTTTATACAATACCAGTTTGTGATCCCCGAAGAGAATGGACGTCAGCACCTGGTAGAGATCCTGGAAATGATCGCCGCCAGCGGATGTACCCCATTCCTGAATGTTTTCAAGCGGATGGGAGAAGGCCAGGGTATCCTCTCCTTCCCTTTTAAAGGCTATACGCTGGCCATCGATTTTCCTGTGACCCGGCAGCTGCATGCTTTTACCCCAAAGCTGGACGCAAAGGTCCTCCAGGCAGGAGGCCGCCTGTACCTGGGCAAGGACGCCATGCTGGACGAGAAGATGTTCAAGGATATGTATCCCCAGTATACGGAATGGCTGGCAATCAAAAAAAGGTATGACCCTACCGGCAAGTTCACTTCCGATATCGGCAGAAGGCTGGGGTTGTCTATTTAGAACAACGGCTCCAGAGATTGTTTGCTTAC
>DASZVM010000502.1:0-19578 GCA_035547295.1 Puia sp.
AGGGGGTCATCATCGGAAAAGCTATTTATGAAGGGAGGATCACGCTGGCTGAATTGACCAAAGTAGCATTAACTTCTAAAAAATAATGAGCTGTGTTGACGAAAAGGATCAGACCCTGTCTGGATATCAAGGATGGAAGGACGGTAAAGGGCGTAAATTTTGAAAACATACGTGATGCGGGCGATCCGGTGGAGCTGGGTGCGCTGTATGCGCAACAGGGGGCCGATGAGCTGGTGTTCCTGGACATCACCGCAACGAATGAGAAAAGAAAGACATTGAAAGAGCTGGTGAACAGGATCGCTCATCATATTAACATTCCTTTTACAGTGGGAGGAGGCATTGGCAGTGTGGAAGACGTCAGCTTACTTCTGCAGAACGGTGCGGACAAAATATCCGTAAATACTTCGGCGTACAAACGACCGGACCTGGTGGGTGAGCTGGCAAAGGAGTTCGGCAGTCAATGCGTGGTACTCGCCATCGATACGAAAAAAGAGGAGGACGGGCAGTGGTATGTGTACCTCAATGGCGGAAGGGTGAAGACGGATACGCTTTGTGCGGATTGGGCCAGGCAGGCTGTGGACAGGGGGGCGGGAGAGATATTGCTGACGTCCATGAACAATGACGGCACTAAAAAAGGGTTTGCCCTCGATATTACCAGGACCCTGGCAGCATCTTTGCCTGTACCTGTTATCGCCTCCGGAGGCGGGGGGACGATGGAGCACTTTGTGGATGTACTGGGAGAGGGAAAGGCTGATGCGGCCCTGGCGGCCAGTATCTTCCATTTTAAGGAAATTACAATTCCGGAATTAAAAGGATATTTGCAGGATCAGCATATTGCTGTAAGAATTTAGCTATGAACGTCGATTTTGAAAAATACGAGGATGGACTGGCCCCGGCCATTATACAGGATGCCATTACGCAAAAAGTCCTGATGCTGGGGTTTATGAACCGGGAAGCGCTGGATATGACAGAGAAAGAGGGGAAGGTGACCTTTTTTAGCCGGAGCAAAGGCCGGCTATGGACCAAGGGGGAGGAGAGCGGGAATTATCTGCTTGTAAAAAGCGTTGCTTTGGATTGTGACCGTGATACCTTGCTGATCAAGGCTCAGCCATTGGGACCTGTATGTCATACGGGGGCCGACACCTGCTGGGACGAGAAAAACCATCACGAGGATTTTCTTACTTCACTGGAAGAGATCATACAACAGCGCCGGGAGCAGGCCGATCCATCCGGGTCTTATGTTGCCGGTCTTTTTAATAAGGGCATCAATAAGATAGCTCAGAAGGTAGGGGAAGAGGCGGTGGAGCTGGTGATCGAGGCGAAGGACCATGATGAGCAATTGTTCCTGAATGAGGCGGCCGATCTCCTTTTTCATTATTTGATCTTATTGAACGCAAAAGGTTATAATTTGCAGGACGTGACCGACATTCTTAAAGAAAGACATAAAAAATAATAATATATGAAGAAGCTTTGCTGGATGCTGGGGCTGTTGCCGTTGCTGACCTTTGGCCAGGAAAAAAGGGGTGCCGGATTTACCATCACGGGTGATATAAAAGGGCTGGCCGAGAATGAGCTGGTGTTCCTGACGGATGTATCCAATCCCACCGATACGCTTGCGCAGGCGCATGCGAAGAGCGGCCATTTTGCGTTGAACGGGCAGGTGCAGGAGCCCAATCTTTTCGAGCTGAACCTGGGCACCGTAAAGAGCAAGGCGGCTCTTTTCATGGGCAATGACAATATCAGCATTACGGGCTCAAAGGAGGACCTCAAGGGTTTGACGGCAAAAGGTTCTTCTTCCAATGACGACTTTGTACAGTTCCAGAAAGAATTCAACCCTTTTTTTACCCGTATCAATGGCATCATGCAGGTGGCCAATTCGCCGGAAGGCGCTCAGCATAAGGACTCTCTCTTTAAAGTATACAAACGGGTAGCGGACTCGACGCTGGGCAGCCTGGACCAGTTTATTGCCGGCAGGCGATCTTCCTTTGTATCACCGTTTGTGCTGGTAGTGCTGAACCAGTTATCGGATGATGCGGCGGCGCAGGAAAAAAGGCTCAATTCTCTTTCTCCGGAGGTACAGAAAGGATATTATGGGCAGTATCTGAAGAAGCAGATAGATGAGGCAAGGATCGGGGCTGTAGGGTCGGAGGCGATCGATTTCACGCAGAACGACACTTCAGGGAAAGCTGTAACTCTTTCCTCTTTCAAGGGCAAGTATGTGCTGGTGGATTTCTGGGCCAGCTGGTGCGGGCCTTGCCGTATGGAAAATCCCAATGTGGTAAACACCTACAAAAAATTCAAGGATAAGAATTTTACGGTACTGGGCGTCTCCCTGGACAAGGCCAAGGATCCCTGGCTCAAGGCCATCAAGGATGACGGTCTTGCCTGGACGCAGGTGAGCGATCTGAAATACTGGTACAACGAGGTAGCTGTGAAATATCACGTACAAAGCATCCCTCAAAATTACCTCATCGACCCTAGCGGGAAGATCGTCGCCAGGAACCTCCGTGGACCTGATCTGCAGGCGAAGCTGTGTGAATTGCTGGGCTGTAATTAGAGTGAGGACAGCTGCCGGAGGAACTCGTCTTTCCGGCGGGTGGAGACTTCCACCTGGGATTGATCTGTCATGGTAAGAAACCCTCCTTTGCCTTTATGGTAGCTTTTTATACAGGCCAGGTTGACGAGGTGCGAATTGTGCACCCGAAAAAAATTGGCATTTTTTAGCAGGTGTTCGAACTCTCCCAGTGTTTTTGCCACTGTAATTTTTTGCTTGTCTTTCAAAAAGAGGATGGTATAGTTGACTTCTGCCTGGCACCGGATGATGTCCCCCACCTCGATAAATATCAGTCCGTTGACTACCGGAACGCAGATACGCCGTGAAGCTCCCTGCATCGCCTGTAAATTATGGAACAGGGTATCCAGCTTGCGGTGAGTTTCGTTTACAGCCTGCCGTTTTTCCAGCTTTTTGAGGGATTCGCTCAGTCGGGCGGGGTCGATAGGTTTCAGCAGGTAGTCGATGGCGCTAAAGCGAAATGCCTCCAGGGCATATTCGTCGTAAGCGGTGGTGAAGATGACCTCGAAACCGGGGTTATCGATACGTCGCAGCATATCGAAGGCCGATGCATCGCCTATCTGGATGTCGAGAAAGACCAGGTCGGGATGAAGGGTTCGAATGGCTTTTTCTCCTTCTTCGCTATTGAAGTAAGCGCCCAGGATCTCGATGGAGCCGGCATGTTGCCGCTGCAACATGCCTGTCAGCCTATCGATGCAATGTCGTTCGTCGTCGATGAGTATGGACCTGATCATGTTAGGTATCTGTTTCCAATGGCAGCCGGATCGCTACTTTCATGCCTTCCTCCAGATCTGTGATCTCCAGGCTGGCGGGCCCATGTTCGAACTTATTGATCATGGCGATGCGTGAAGCAGTGATCTTCATGCCGAGTGATTTTCTTTTTTGACCGGGAGCAAGGCTTGAGCTCATGTTCCTTCCCTGACCATTGTCTTCCACGGTGCAATATATCATCTCTTTTTCTTTTTGTACCCGGACGATGATCTTTCCTTTACCGCCTTTTCCGGAAATGCCATGCCAGATGCTGTTCTCCACAAAGGGCTGCAGCAGGAGGGGCGGCACCATGGTCATTTCCCTGTTTATGGATGCGTCTACCAGGATGTCGTAGGTGAAACCATTGTTCATGCGGAGGCATTCCAGCTGTATGTAGGTTTCCAGCGCTTTCAGGTCCTCTGCCAGGCTGACGGTTGCGTTACCGGAGTTTTCCAGGACCATCCTCATCAATGAGGCAAAGCGTGTAAGGTAAAGGTCTGCCGTATCCAGGTCATTCTTTAATATAAAATCGCTGATGGAATTGAGGGAGTTGAAAATAAAATGCGGGTTCATCTGCGCGCGCAGTGCTGTCATTTCCATTTCGGCGACCCGTCTCTGGTGCTCGGACTCTCTTTTCTTTTTATAGAAAATAAAGACGAGGGAGCCCGTTATGATCAGGAGGACGGCGCCAAGTCCGATTGCATTCCTGATGACGCGCTGCCGCCGGATCTCCGCTGCGGCCAATGCCTGTCGTTTGTCATTGACTGCCTGATCGGCGGCTTGCTTGCGCTGGAACTCATACCGGAGCTCTTTCCGGGTGATCTCTTTTTCTTTTTCCGTATTTAAAATGCTGTCCCGGAAAAAGGCGGCCTGTTTGTAGGCTTTCAGGGCGGCAGCAAAGTCCTTTTGCTTTTCATAAAGCTCTGCCAGGTATTGCCAGGCTGTCTGCTGCCTGGCGGGGGAATGTATCTCCCGGGCGAGGGCAAGGCTCTGCAGCAACAGCGCGGCGGTTTCGGAGTACCGGCGGGCAGGAGGAATGCCGTGCTTGTGCAGGATATCCGGGGGAGCGAGCAAGCATATCCTTGCCAGTTCGCTCAACGCTTCCGCTTCATTGTTCCTATCCCCAATCTGCTTCCAGATGGTCAGGGCCTGATGCATGCTTGTCAGTGCGTCGTCGTAGTTGCCGAGGGCAATATGGGCGGTGCCTATATTGGAATGGTTGCTGCCGATACCCCACAGATAGTTGATGGAGCGGCAAATCGCCAGGGCCTTTCCGTAGTAATGCAGGGATCGGGCGGGATCATTCAGGTTGTCGTATACCACGCCGATGTTTCCCAGGCAATTAGCCATCCCCTGCTTATCGCCCAGCTGTTGGTACACGGCAAGGGCTTTTTGCTGGTAGTCCAGAGCATTGTCCAGCTTTTTCATATTCTTGTAAAGTATGCCCACGTTGCTTAGGGCAGCAGCCATGCCGGGTTTGTCACTATGCTTTTCGTAAATGGCAAGGGTCTGCAGGTAGCTTTCCAGGGCCCGGGGATAGTCGGACAGATATTGGTAAGTAAGGCCGATCGAGTTATAGCAGTTCGCCATCCTCATGGTGTCGCGGATGTTCTTAAAGAGGGAGAGGGCTTCCTGCTGGTGCTCCAGCGCTTTTGGATAATCGGAGAGATTGAAATACATGATCCCCATATTGTAGCGAAACCTGGCCATGCCGGCCGTGTCCTTCATCCGCATGCGTATGGCCAACCCTTCGCCAAACAATGTCAGGGCGGTGGAATCCTGTCCCAGGCTGCTGTAATTCCAGGCTTTGTTATTATAGGCGGAAGCGAGTCTTGCCTGGTCTCCCAGCTTTTTTCCCAGGATGATAGCTTCTTCCGCGGTTTGCAGCCCTTTTTGCGGGGCTACCGTACGGTAAGACCAGGCCAGGTCGTTCAGCATCTGCAAACGAATGGTGTCCGGAGCGGCATGAGCGTTCAATTGCTTTTCCAGTGAATCCACCATTTCTTGCTGGCCGAAGACCGTCTGGCTAAAGCATATGACCAGGAGCAGGATGTATCTACGGTTATTATTCAATTACAAGCTAAAAATAAATGATCTCCGGCAGATAATCATTGGTGATTGTATTTGGAGCCTGAATATAATAGATTTGATATTAAAACAAGCTGCTATGCGTACGATCAATACCTCCAATAAAGAATATGAATTATATTGGGTCACCGGCCAGGTGCTCGAAAGTGGTAAGAATATGGAGACCAGGGTACATGGCGGCGGAGGCGGCGGCTATGGGAACGGATATACTGCTCCCGTCAGGGTCACCAGCACTACCATTGTCCATGACCAGCTGTTTGTGGTAGACAAGCAGGGGAAGGAACATGCTTTCCAGCTCCAGGATTTCCATTTAGCCTGCCGGGACGGCAATGAGGTTACCGTTCTCTGGGCGATCAGGAAAGGAAAGAAAACAGGGCCTTATTTCGTAGTGCACAACCGTACCACTTCCCAGACTTTCTACCAGGAAAAGGAACTTGGAAAAATATTCAGCTATGCCCTGATATATCCCGTAGGTATTTCGATACTTTGTCTTTTCCTGTGGAAGGTATTGCCGTTTGCATTTTTATGGGTCATCGCTCCTTTCGTGATATGGTTCATCCTGCGGAAGAAAGAGATCTCCCGTTTCAAGTCTACGACGGATTTTGCATCATTCAATTGATGTCTTTTCCCTGCTGAAGCATCGGGAGCATCTTTTCTATATTAGTTTTGTTTAGATTATCGGGCGCCTGGGGCTGTGCCTTCTGAAGGAATGCGAGCGCCTTTTTATAGTCTCCCATAGCAGACCATGCCCTTGCCATCCCCACGTTGGTGGTGAACTCGTTTGGGTGCCGGTCATAATTCATTTTAAAGGTATCGAACGCTTCCTTGTTCTTTTTCTGTGTCAGCAACATGCGGGCATACTGGTGGACGTCGCCCACCTGACCAAGCGGGAGGGCCTCTTTCATCGCGGCGTCAGCCTCTGCATTTTTTCCCTGCAGGGCAAGCACCTGGGCCTTGGTGGAAAGGGTTTGAAAATTCTTTTGACCGACGAATGTACCGCTGACGGCGGTGTTGGCCCATTCCAGGGCTTCATCCAGGTCGGTATTGCGCTGTATGCAGAATTGCGCTGCCTGTACCCAGGCGTTCCAGGTAAACCCTTTATTGCTGCGCAGCTCGCGGCGGAAGGAAGCTAATTGAGTCTGGACATAATCGGTCTCTATTTTAAAAGGTATGGAAAGCTTTTCCCATTCCAGGGCGATGGTGGCGGAGCTCTCTTTCTGGTCCCTGAACTCATAGCGGAGCCATTCCACGCTGTTGTCAAGCGGTACGGGTTTTACCTTTACCCTAAGCGCATCTTCCTTTGGATCATAGAAGAAGCTGCCCCATGAGGTAGCGTTCTTTGAGAATATCACTGTGCATTCGGATGGATCATAGGCGATGAACAGCGCATATTTGCCTGCGGGGAGATCCTGTCCTTCGATCTTTACGTCTGTGTTGAAGGAGATGGTAGTATTTTCGTTGGCCCCGGCTCTCCAGGGGGCGGCTTTGCTGGTGCCGAATCCCTGGTCGGTGTAGCCTGCGGGGACCAGCTTTCCCCATATCTGTCCTTCTCTTCCTTTTACGCCGGGACGATCATAGGTGAGGACCACGTTTGTAATGCCGACCCATTCGCTGACAGAGGCTTTTTTATTGCCTCCGCTGGGAAGGGCCGTTAATTGAGCATGAGAGAGAGAGCTCATTCCGAATTGGAATAATACCAGCAGGATGCCGGTGGTCAGACCTTTGTTCATATATGCATGTTTTGGTTAGCAATGTGTAGCCGGTCAAATATAGGTCAACTGCCGCCGGAAGAAAACCCTTTTATACCGAAGTGGGACAAATTGGAGATAAAGTCGGCAAAAGGGGGGATGGATGGGAGAGGGCTTATGGCTGCCGCAGCTGTCTTTTGTACAGCTGTATGGTATTTTCGTATCCCAGGTAGAGCGCATCGCAGATGAGGGCGTGACCGATGGACACCTCTGCGAGCCGGGGGATATTCTGAGCGAAATAGGCCAGGTTCTGCAGATCGAGGTCATGACCTGCATTGAGTCCCAGTCCCAGCTCTGCGGCCCGTACGGCTGCCGTCCTGTAAGGCGTAATGGCCTTTTCCCTGTCCGTATGGAACCCGTGGGCATAGGCTTCCGTGTAGAGCTCTATCCTGTCGGTCCCTGTTGCCGCGGCGCCTTCCACCATGGCTATTACGGGGTCTACGAAGAGGGAGACCCGGATGCCGGCGGCCTTGAATTTTCCCACTATTTCCACCAGGTAATCCTTATGACGGACGGTGTCCCAGCCGTGGTTGGAGGTGATCTGTCCCAATGCGTCGGGCACCAGCGTCACCTGGTGGGGACGGACGTCCAGCACCAGGTCCACGAATTTCTGCTCCTGGGAATTGCCTTCGATATTGAATTCGGTGGTAATGATCTTTTTTATGTCGTAAACATCCTTATAGCGGATGTGTCTTTCATCGGGACGTGGGTGTACGGTGACGCCGTCGGCGCCGAAAAGCTGTGCGTCAATGGCGGCTTTTACCACGTCGGGATTATCGCCGCCCCGGCTATTACGGAGGGTGGCAAATTTATTTATGTTTACGGAGAGCTTTGTCATAGGGCAAAGGTCCAAATAAAAAAGACACCAGTGGTGTCCTTTTTTTGGGGGTCGACGAGGTTGCTCGTATCTTTATTGCTTCACCAGCATTGTCTTGTAGATCGTGTCTCCTGTAGGGGCTTTGATATCCAGCTGATAGGAGCCCAATTGCAGGGATTGCAGATCATCCAGGGGGATCTTATTCACGCCTTTCTCCAGTCCGGCGCCCAGCATGCGGATGATCCTGTTGTCTTTCATGTTAGCAAGCAGAATAATGCAATCTCCATTTTCTGCGCAGGTCAGTTCAATCTCTATAAAACGGTCGAATGGGTTCGGGTATACCGAAACGGCTGTGGGCATAGCAAAAATTAAAATTGATCACGATTAACCTTTGTGATAACCCGTACGGGTATCAGCGCCGGCATTTTCCGGTAAGTAGTTTCAGAAGTAATAAGTTGGTGGATGAAGGTTTGGATGGACTGGAAGATAGTCTTCATATTGACGGTTTTGATAGAATATAGGCTATTTTCCGGCCAAAAAACCAACTGTCTGTTAATCAGACTTTTATTTCCCACAAAGTAAATCATTTTATCCCATTATGGGAAAAATAAGTTGGATTTGGGAAAAAAATTGCGTATTACTACCAGGGAAAATTGCGTAAAATACGTGGTGGGTCGTTGGGTTTGGAGGGGTTTTTAGAAGCGGCCGACCAGTTTCAGGTTGAGCATGCGGGGGGTGAGTCTGTTGGGCATGGCATAGGTGGTGTTTGAAAAGTCCTTTATCAGCATATAGGAGATGGTATTGGCCCTGTCGATGAGGTTGAATACTTCCAGGGTGGCCCAGATGTTCTCAAAGTTCCGGAAAGGGCTGTGGCTGCGGCGGTTGCTTTTTTCGCTGTCCAGCAGCAGGGCGCTGAAGCCAAGATCGATGCGGATATAGGGAGGGATGGTCAAAGCGTTGCGATAGCGGAGGCTGCCGGGTATGTTAAAGGGCAGGTTGCTCCCGTAGAGGAAGTTGAGGAATACTTTCAGGTTCTTGTTGGTGGCCAGGTAGTCCTGCATGTACATACCGAATGTGAAGAGCCTGTCGGAGGGTCGTCTTACCCAACCTGCTTTTGTCAGGGTGCTGTCCGTCGGCTGGTGTTGTGCATCGAGCGTATAGGTATAGAAGGAGGTGTCGATCATTTCCCGGGTCTGCATAAAGCCCATGCTGACCCAGCTTTCCGCGTCTTTTACCAGCTCGCCGAACAGGCGGAATTCCAGTCCGGCGGCATATGCTTTGGCCTTGTTCTCTCCGAAATACTGGATATGGACATTGTTGATATCGTATGGGTCTACCCGTGACATTTGTTTGTAATAGGCTTCCGTAGTCCAGCGGAAGGGTCTGTCGCCCAGCCGGAAGTTTTGTTCGAACCCGGCTACTACCTGCCAGCTGCGTTGTGCTTTCAGGTCCTTATTGAGTGTGCCGTCGGGCCTGAGCATTTCCCTGAAGAAAGGGGGCTGGTCATAGATGCCCACGGCTGCCCTGTAGATGATGTCTTTTTTCTGTCGTTTGGGTTTCCAGGAGAGGCCGAGGCGGGGGGATAGCAGCAGCTCTTTGTTAAGCGTGTTATAGTTGTAACGCATTCCTCCCTGCAGGGTAAAGCCACCCGGGTCGTTGAAGAGGATATTATTTTGTATAAAGCCTGTGAGGCGGGTGATGGAGAGATCATCGTTTGATCTGGCCGCATTGCTTATGGAGGGATTGCCGGGAATGTAGGGGAGCGAGTAGCCGGCCGAGTCCTGGTATTGCCATTCGTTCACCTGGCTGCGGACCATCTGTCTTTCGGCGCTGACGCCCCATTGGAGGAAGTGTTTATCCAGGGTCAGGTAGCCTTTATGCGTTGCATTCCAGACGGTGATATTCAGTCTGTCGCGGGCGTAGTTCTGATAGACGCCGGCGCCCAGGGGGTTTGTGATCAGACCGAAGGTAGCGCTGCTTTTATCGAAGTCGCGTTCTCCGAACAGATAGGCGCCTGTGATGTCGTAGGATTGTCTTTCGTTGTCACCAAATCGTGAGACCATCCATTTCAGGCGGAGGTTCTTTCTCACCTGTTGTGCGAGGGACAGACCCAGCATATTGGTCTGGTAGCGATCGAGCTCCTGTCCGTCAAAATATATGTCCAATCCCAGATTGGATGCATAGTAGGGGGAGAAGACGGAGGAGGTCAGCTGGCTGGAAAGGGGGATAAGGTGGAATTTGGTTTGGGACAGGGTGCCCATCAGCTCAAGCTGGAGTTTGTCGTTGAGCTGCCAGGTCAGCACAGTCTGGATATCTGCAGAGGAGGGTGAGTAGTTGCCTTTTGTTTCCTGGCTGCTGAGCAGGGTGCGATTGGTGCGGCTGCGTGCTCCCAGCAGCCAGGTGAATTTTTTTCCCCCTGTTCCTTCCAGGTGGAGGCCTTGTTCCAGCAGGCCCAGGTAAGCGGAGCCGCCGAATTCCGATGGCTTTTTGTATTGTATGTCCAGGGCGGAGGACATTTTATCTCCGTATTTTGCCTGGAACCCTCCTGTATAGAAGCTGACGCTGCGGGTCAGCTCCGGGTTGATAAAGCTCAGTCCTTCCTGTTGGGCATTGTTGACCAGGTAGGGCCGGAAGACCTCGAAGTCATTGACGTAGATGAGGTTTTCATCGTAGTTGCCCCCTCTTACGGAATATTGGGATGTCAGCTCGTTGTTGGACCCGACAAAGATCTTGAGCAGGCTTTCGATGCCGCCGATGGGGGCGGGGATGTTGATGGCGTTCTTGGGATTGATCTTTACCAGGCCTGCTTCCCTGCCGGCCCGCTGATCTGAGATGATCACTTCCTGTAACTGGCGGGTCCCTCTTTCAAGACGGACGACTATTTTTTCCTCTTCCTTTTCGTTCAGGAGGAAGTTGCGTTGTTCCGTCTTGTACCCGGCGTAGGAGAATACCAGGGCGAAGGCTTTGTCCGCGGGCACTTTTATACGGAATGTCCCTGAGTCGGTGGTCAGGACGCCAGATTGTCTGCCTAAGATGGTCACGGAAGTTCCGGCGAGGGGGTGCTCGTTCTCGTCCAGTAATTTACCTGATATATAGGCCGATCGTTTTTGCGCCTTTGCGGACTGGAAAAACAACAGGGAAGGGATCAACAGGGCAACGAGTACAATTCTCAATGAAAAAAGCGTTTAAGATGACCGAAATTATGTTTATTTAGCGCTATGAACAAGCCCTTGTTGTATTATTTATGCTGTCTGACAGTGTTCTCAGCCTGCCGGAACATGGGAGCTTCTTCCAGGGACAGCTTGAAAGACACCTCTTCGAAGCCGGGCGAGATCCCTGCGAAGGTCGTCGTCAGCGACCTGGACACTTCAATGGTAGCCCTGAAGACATTCCAGACCCTTTCGCTGGAGGATGCCATCAGCCAGGTGTGGGAATTCGAGGATGCCGACAAGGCCCATTGGAATAAGATCTTTTGGGATAGTGTCAGCGATACCCGGCAATATCCTGAGCTGGCCCTTTTCCCGGATCGTTCCGCCCTGTTGAATCCCCGTTGGGAGATCAAGATGGGGACGTGGAACCTGGACAAGGAGAATGGCGAGATGAGCCTGCTATGGAAAGACGGTACTGCGGACCTTTTTATTGTGCGGCAACGGGCTCTCCGGCAAATGGAGGTGGCCTGGCACAGGGGAGGGGACCTGGCTCTCGTTCGTCTGAAGTCGGACGCCATTGTACACAGGCGTGTTGCGGAGGACCCTTATTATCCGTCCAATAACCAGTGGAGGCTCAGGCCGAAGGCTAAAGAAACGCGCGAGCAGCTGCGGCGCCGGGTACGGGATTGCGTGCGATGGTATGCATTGTTCTTTATGGATAATCACAACAGGCAGAAGACGGAGATATCTTTCAGCGGTCTGCCCTCCTGTTTTGAATGGTATAACGGAGGTATCGGGATGCAGTCGAAATCTTCCCTTGACAAAAAATGGATATTGTGTTTTTATTCCGAGGACCAGGCTTATACGGCGTATGATATGATTGCCGACGAACTGGGGAAGCATGAGCTGAAATGGCCGGAGCATCCTACCAGCTGGGTCAGGCAGACGGGGGAGGTATTGCAGCAGCTGGCCGATAAGTTCCGGGATTAGCCTGCGTCCTTCAATGCTTTTATCGTAGCCCTGGGATCGGCGGACCGGAAGACATTGCTGCCGGCCACCAGGACATCGGCGCCTGCCCTTACGATAGCGCCTGCGTTTTCGGTGGATACGCCGCCGTCGATCTCTATCAGCGTATCCAATCCTCTTTCACGGATCATTTTTTTCAGGTTGCGGATCTTCTGAAAAGTATGGGGTATGAATTCCTGACCGCCAAAGCCCGGATTTACGCTCATGATCAGGACCATGTCCAGATCATGAAGGATGTCGCTCAGCAGCTCGACGGGCGTGGCGGGGTTGAGGGCCACGGCAGCCTTCATGTCCAGGGATTTGATCTGTTGAATATTCCGGTGCAGATGGCGGCAGGCTTCCAGATGGACGGTGAGCCTGTCTGCCCCGGCTTTTTTAAAGGCTTCGGTAAATTTTTCGGGCTCTTCAATCATCAGATGGACATCACAGACCTTGGTGGTAGCCTTGCGTATCTGTTCGATCACCGGGAGGCCGAAGCTGATGTTGGGGACAAATCGTCCGTCCATCACATCCAGGTGAAACCAGTCGGCCTGGCTTTCATTGAGCATTTTGCATTCTTCTTCCAGCCGGAGGAAGTTGGAAGCCAGTAGGGAAGGTGCTATTATCGCCATAGTTGATGATTGTCGTATTTTTATTTGAGTCTTCGTATACCGTCCCTGGCTTCTGTAAAGTCTTTATCCAGCGCCAGCGTACGTTGATAGAAAAGGATGGCCTCCTCTTTATGTCCTGTGGCCTCGTAGCATCGCCCCATCCAATAATACCCGTCGGGATATGTATTGGAAACTTTCACGGTCATCTGGAAAACTTCCAGGGCCTCCGCATATTTCTTTCCGTGAAAAAGTATGATGCCTTTTTCGATATAGGCATCTGTGAATTTCCAGTCGCGCCGGATGCAGGAGTCGAATTGCGTAATGGCCTGTTTGTTTGCACCGATATTGGAGTAGTAGATGCCTTTGATGAACAGGGGGTCGATGAGCTCATGGGCGCTGTCCTTTCGCAGCACTGCGTCGCATATAGCTATGGCGGCGCCATTCCTGTTCTCGGCATAAAGATGCGCCAGCTCCAGGGCGTAAGTATTGACGGGTTGCAATGAATATGCTTTTCCGAGAGCTTCCAGGGCGGAGGCGGTGTCCTGTATCTTTTCCAGCAGCAGTCCTTTTTCGTACCATGCTTCGAAGTCGAGCGAATCGTTTTTCAGCATATCGTCATATAGCTGCAGGGCTTCTTTTGTCTCTCCTGCCTGCTGATAGAGGTCGCCCAGCATATTGGAAAAGCTTTGATTAGCCGGGAATTTTTGCCGGCATTCCTTCAACAGCCGGATAGCGTCCTGCAACTGACTGATGATCGTAAGAGTGGAAGCATAGCGGAGACCTGTCGCTTCGTCGGGATGAAGCTCCCATGCTTTTTGAAAATCCGCCGCGGCCAGCTCGTGGAGATCATTTCTTGACAGAAGCTCGGCCCTTCTGTAATACAGACCGGCTTTCTCTTCCCCTCCGGACCGGCGAATGCTGTCGGTGAGTGCTGCATAGGGCGGGTTTTTCAGGATGGAAGCGGCTTCCTTCCCGGCGTTCTTATCATGTCCATTACAGCCCGTCATCAATAAACCGATGCTCAGTAGCAGGCTAAACCTATTCATAATAGCAAATCTAAGCTTATTGCGTCAATACCGTAAATGTTTGCGTACGACCATTGCCGATGACCTGTACGAGGAGACAGGTATTTGCCGTGAGCGAGGCCGGCAGCTGTACGGTGTATTGGGTCTGCCCTGTCAGGGGTCTCAGCAGCAGGAGCTGGCCTCCGAGGGTATATATTTTTACAAGAACGGCATCCGTGCAGGGTGTTTTCAGGGAGAATAGATGCCCTCTTATGGGATTGGGGAAAAGGCTGATCTCTCCCATGACGGCTTGGAGTTGTATGACACTCACCGGGGACCAGGCAATGTTACCTTCTTTATCTACCAGCTGCAGGCGGTAGTAATTATTACCTGCCTGGGCTTTTGTGTCTTTTATGCTGTAGGACGATGAGTATGGAGAGGCGGCTATTTCGCTGATGGGGGACCAATCGTGATTGTTGACGCTATGCTGGATGATATAGCGGTCGGCGTTGTCTCCCGATGGGCTTTCCCAGGAGATAAGCACCTGTCCGTCCGCAAGGCGTGTGGTAAGTTCCGGTACGGAAAGGGCGAGGGTCACGCAACCTAGCGCACCGCTGTTGTTCATCGTGGCGCAGCCATAGACATATCCCGAGGCACAGCTGTTGGGATGTCCTGTACCGCAGCTGATAGTATTTGTTTTTATCGGATAAGAGTGCGAGCCGTCGGTATAGTTGTTGGCGTTGGTGAAGAGGTAGTTATTGCCGTTGGCGATGGCCAGCTGCGAACCTCCGAGGACCTGCAGCTGGTTGTTCGTTATCAGGTGGGCAGTGCCTGCCTGGGCGCCGTCGCCGATGGTCATGTTACTGCCGTTGTCCAGGGTTACGGAGCCATTGGCCTTTGCCCAGGCATCGCCGAAGAATTTAGCGCTGCTTGCTTTAAAGCTGATGGAATTGTCCGTGGTGAGATTGGAGGTCCCGCTCATATATACTGCGCTGCCTGTTTCCGCGGTGAAGCTGCTGCCTTTCATAGTGGTGCTGCCGCTGACGCCCAGGACGCTGGAAGTGATCGTGATCGCGTTATCGGAGGTCAGGGATGAGGCGCCGCTGATGTCTACGGTGCTGCCGGTCTCTGCGGTGAAGCTGCTGCCTTTTATGGTAGTGCCCGTGGCGGTCAGGCTGCTGGAAGTGATCTTTATGGCATTGTCGGATTTCAGGTTCGAGCCGTTGGCAAGGGTCATGGCGCTGCCTGTCTCCAGTGTGACGGAACTGGCCTTGATGCTCATTGCGCCTGTGCCGGTGAGGGTGGTACTGGTCATTTTGAGGGCATTGTCAGTGGTGATGGTGCCGCCGGAAGCATTGATCGTGGTGCTGGTGGCAGTAATGGAGCTGGCTTTGATGGTGGAGTTACCGTTCATCGTCACCGTGCTATTGCTGATGGGCATGGCATTGGAGGATGTCAGGCTGTTGGATGTGCCGTCCATGACGATGCTGCTGTTGTTCTTTATCGTCATGGAGCTGGCTTTCATCGTGCTGCCGTCGTGCATGGTAAAGCTGCTGCCGTCGGATGTAAATGCGTTGCTTGTGTTCAGGGTAGATCTATCGGAAAGCGTTACGTTGCTGCCGGTGAAGGAAGATGCGTTGAGGTTCAGGGATCCGCCGTTGCCGGATACCTCTATGAAGGTGGAGGTAAAATCAGCTGTCGAGTTATTGACCTTGAGCGTAGTATTGGCGATGTGGATGGAATCATTGGTAAAGCTGGCCGAGTTGAAGGTCACGTCGGCGTTCATCTGCATGCGGGTATGGCTGACCGTAGAAGTGCTGTTCGAGCTGGACAGGGGGAAATTGACCGCCACGCTGTCGTTGTCGAAGCTGACATTGTTGAAGGTTGCGGCCTTGTTGATCAGCAGCGTATCGTTCTTAAAAAGAGTGGACCCATTGCTGAAATTAAAGTTTGATGTGATATTCACCGTGCCCCCGATGAAGGTACAGCCGTTGCAGGTGCCGTTGGAGTTCAGCAAGAGTGTCCAGCCTGCGGGAATATTAATCGTACAGCCGGTACATGTGCCCGAGGGTATGAGGGATGACCAGGATTGGTTATTACCGGAGACGGTGTAGGTTTGGGCGCTACCGTTGAGGGATAGGGTAAGGAAAAAAATGATAAGGGATGACAGGGTTTTCATAAGGGTATTGTTTTTCGGAGAAACAGGTGGCCAAAAAGGTGCCAATGGTTTAAGTGATTGATAATCAACGTAGGTAAACTAAGTGTTTATACTTACTATTGTCCCATTTCCGGAAAATTTTCCCATCCGTCCATCGCTTTGTAGCTTTGGGCCCGTTTCCAAAATTTAAAAACTATTCGCATGTACACCGGACTTCTGCATTTACACAGTCTACTTCGATGGATCATTTTATTGTTGCTGGTCATCGCCATTTTTATGAGCCTGGGAGGCATGACGGGCAAAAAGCCGTTTGGCCCGGGGCAGAAAAAGGCGGGGTTGTTCCTGATGATCGCGGCGCATATCGAGCTGCTGATAGGTCTGTATCAGTGGTTATTTGGTCCCTGGGGTATAAAGTATCTCAGCAATGCGGGCATGAAGGACCGTGTGGCCTTGTTCTATGGGGTGGAGCATATAACGGGGATGATCGTTGCCATTGTGCTGATCACCATTGGCCGGGGTGTTTCGAAGAAAAATCTTCCGGATGGCGTAAAGCAAAAGCGGACCTTCTGGTTCTTCCTGGTGGCGCTGGTGATCATCCTGGCATTGATACCCTGGCCCGGCCGGGTAGCCATCGGAAGACCGTGGATATAAGCAGCCGTAAAATGTAAATAAAGATGCCGCGTGGGTTACACGCGGCATCAATCTTTTGTCAGGGCTAACGATCTTCAGGCTAATTCAAGCGATCATAATGTAATCATTCATTCGGACGGATTTAACTATTCCAGGTTTTGCCCAGGCAGGTTGTTCTTCGGATGATTGGATCTTTGCACTACTTACTTTTTTTCGGTTGTCGGATAAGAGATTTTTGGTTTTTTCAATAGCTATCGGATCGTTTGGTTTTTCGGATCTGGATCAAATGGTTTTTCGGATCTTCGGACGTTTCATGGTTTTTTTTGGGATCTGGACCGGTTTTCCCAGGGTTTTGGATCTTATTTGGTTTTTCGGATCTGGATCGGTTTTCAGGATTCAGGATCTTTTCAGGTTTTCCAGGATCTTGGGTTTTGGGTTCTTCGGACTTTGGATCTTGCTCGGTTTTTTCAGGATCTGGCTTTGTTTCGTTTGCTGATACAAAGATGTAAAATCTGTGGGGACGCGCAGCATTTTTTCGACCAATATCCGGTTATGCCCGACGAAAGAAAGATTTGCCCGATGAACGTTTGGGCGAGAAGTGTTTTATAGGATATTCAGCCTGGCGGCCAGCTCCTCTTTATGGCCTTTTCCTACGGGAATGGGATTTCCCTGTACGTATATCGTATTGCCTCGTATATCGTCGATCTTGTTGATATTGATGATATAAGACCGGTGCACCTTTATAAAGGAGGGTCCAGCCAGCTTTTCTTCCATGCTTTTCAGGGTGCTGTAGGTGATATAGGACTTGCCTGGGGTGACGAATTTGACATAGTCCCGCATGCTTTCCATAAACAGTATATCGTCCTTTTTTAGCCGGATCAGCTTATCGTCGGCTTTTATAAAGAGGAAATCCATGTCGGCGGAGGGCTGAGCAGTGGCGGCCGGGGGGATGGCTGCGGGCTGGTCCTGGATCTTCCGGATGGCTTCCAGGAAGCGTTTGTAGGTGAAAGGTTTTTTTAAATAGTCGTTGACATTGTATTGGAAGGCGTCGAAGGCATAATCCGTTTTTGAGGTGGTGAGTATGATCTTTGGCGAGTAGGTGAGGCTGTCCAGCAGCTGGAATCCGTTGGCTCCGGGCATTTCCACGTCCAGGAAGATGAGGTCGGGTTTGTGCTGATCAAGGAACGCCAGGGCGTCAGGGACATTGAGGAAGTGTCCCTTTACGTCGACGAGATCGCTTTTCTCACAGAATTTCTTGAGAAAGTCAGCGGCGATCTGGATATCTTCAACTATGATACAGGTGGTCTTCATCGGATATTTTGTACGGGCTATCCATGCTATCCTTCATTATAGCTTTTTAGCCTGTTGTATTCGTTCTCTATGATCTTTTGCGCTTCCTGCTTTTTTTGGGTAAGGTTATTAAAGTCCATCCGGAGGGCTTCTGCCGTGTTAAGGGCGCATTTGTTCTCAAATTCCTGGCAGAGCTCCTGCAGGTCAGTAAAACCCACGTAGCCGAACAAGGTCTTGCAGGTGTGGATGTTCGTCCCTAAAAGGGACATATTCTTATTTTGGTACGATGCCTGTACTTTTTCCCAATAAGCAGGCAGGTCCCGAAGGAAATCCTCAAAAACCGTTTCTGCGTAAATAGTATCGCCTTCGAACAGCTCTTCCAGGAAAGCTGCGTTCAGACGCTCATGGAAGACAAATTGACCATCGTGGATCTTCATCAGGGGTTAATTATATTTTTAATCGTCCGGTGCAATAAATATTGCAATTTTTTTATCCTGAGGGCGTTAAGCGTATATATGTATGTATAAAGTACATGTATTTCGTAAAACGGATCCAGGACCTTATCCATACGAGAAATGGCTTGCAATTATTGTTTCAAAATCCAGTTTGTTATGAAAAAACTTCGACCCTTGCCCCTTCTCTTACTCACCTTTGGCATTCTTTACAGCGTACCTGCTGTTTGCCAGGTAAAATGCGATCTTTTACAAGCAAATACCGTGATGGCGGATGCTCATTCTTCCAGTACCGCGGGGTATTGGTTCGGTGTTATGGAGCTGCCTTTTCTTTTTATTTCCGTGTTTTTCGCCTTTATGACGGCTTATGCGTTGAGGGGCGGTAAATTCGGGAGGGGGATGTCATTTATGGCCTGGGGTTTCCTCGTCATGGCGGTGGGGCATCTGCATATGCAGATAGAGCACTATTATGGCTTCAACCTTTTCAAGTTCTTGCTGGGACAGTTCAGCGGATCGGTGGCCTGGTTCCTTGCCCTTATACTGACCTGGGGTTTGTCGGGATTAGGATTTTGGTCGATCTATAAGGCCAGCAAAGGCGCATAGGCGGCAGAATGATCCGGCATCTTCTCAAAGGAAGAAATAAGGATGCAGTCCGGGGACATTCTTCGGACGTACGTTCGCGTCTGTACAAGTCTCTCTTCGAGTACCTTATTTCCTGCATCTCCGTTGCTTCAGGCGCTCCCCAGCTGATACAGCTGGGGCTTAAGGCTGCGGACAAGAAGGTGGAGGAAGTTTTCAATACATATCTCCTTTTCGAGAAATACCTTGTTACATTCGAGCCGGAGCGTTTTACCCGGGAGTCACTCCGGGAGAGCATCCGTCAGCGTTTTCCGGCTATTCTGCAGGACCCGATCTTCAATATCCTTTTTGTATCGGAGAGCGAGCAGAAGAATACCCTTGCCATAGAGTTCCTCCGGGCTTTTTTCCTGGCCGTGGGGGATAAGTTCGGTCGTGCGGGCGAGGGCTATGTGGACAAGAAGATGAAGGACCTGAATGCGTTGCTGGAAAAGGTCCATGAAGGCGAGATCTTCCGGAAATTACAGTCTCTCAGCTTTGAGGTCTTTCAGTTTGTCGGCGGCAATTATGGGGAGCCGCTGGCGGGGAAAATATTTGAAAAGACCTATGAGGTCTTTTCCGTCAATTACAAGGAGCTGGAGTCATTCCCCTATATGCTGACCCTGATACCCAAGGAGATCGTGGACAGGGAGCATCTGGGTATATTCACGCAGGCGCAGATAGAGCAG
>DASZVM010000503.1:0-1771 GCA_035547295.1 Puia sp.
CACCTGCGGGCCCGGGAAATACCCGAGGTAAGCGGTTTTGAGCATAAACCGCTTAAGGCTCACCGGTTGAAAGAAATATTGGAAAGCTATTTCCCGGACAAAGCATAGGGACCCCAGCGAAGCCTATATCCCCGAATGCAAATAATCTTTCAGATGGGAAATAGTTTCCTCTTGCGTGAGAATGGTCTCTTTTACCACATCGTTGATGGAGATGATACCGCGGAGCGTGTCATTGTCGAACACCGGCAGATAGCGGATGTTCTTGTCGGACAACAGCTGCATGCAGAATTCAATCGTGTCCTGGGGTTTTACGTGCGGGAGATCGTTGGTCATGATCTCCGACACCTTTGTGTCCGTTGAGGATTTGCCTTTGAGGATCACTTTCCTGGAGTAATCACGCTCAGTCATGATACCCATGTACTGCTGGCCGTCCAGGACTAATACCGAGCCAATATTCTGATCGGCCATGATCCGTAAAGCATCCAGGACGGTGGTCTCAGGGCTGACGGAAATGATCCCTCTGCCCTTGTGTGAAAGAATATCAGCTACCCTTTTCATACGTCTAGTTTTGGATGAAACAATCGTTTTTAATGCGCCCAGTAACAATATACGGATTTTTTTTCATTATTTGCGCCTGGCAATGCGGTTGCATTTTACCATATTTTTTCTGGCCTGCTGCTGGGCCGCGACCTCCCGGGCCCAATACGATAAATACAGGTTCTCCCGCCTGGACATCTCCCGGGGCCTGTCCAACAACGAGGTTACCTGCATTTTTAAGGACCACCGTGGCTTTCTCTGGTTTGGCACCCAGGCAGGGCTCAACCGTTGGGATGGCGCTACTTTTAAGATCTTCCGGCATGACCTCCGCGACACGGGCACATTGAATGACAACCCTATCTCAAAGGTGCTGGAAGGCCCCCGTCATACCCTGTGGGTAGCCACCCCGAAAGGGTACAATATATATGATCCTTTGACAGAGCGGTTTGATCGGAATGCCCGGGGCTATCTTCATTCCATCCATATCGACGGCGATACGCTTACCGACATTCGCAGAGACCGGAAAGGCAACTACTGGTTCCTGATCACCGGCGCCGGCAGCGGTCTGTATAAATATGATACCGCAGCGCATACTACCCACTATTACTACCCTCATCCCGGCAGCATGCGTTCTTTTTCGGCGGATACGGCCGGCAACTGGTGGATCGTGTATGGGGACGGGACCCTTGAGAAAATGGACCCCAATACAGGCAACATCGTTTTTAGCAGCCCCCTTCTGCAAAAAGACCTTCCCCGGCAGACGCAGGACTACCGTATATATGTAGACGCTCAGGGCGACTGCTGGATATATGCAGCCGGCAGTCAGAGCGGGCTCGTGTGGTTCCGCCCTTCTTCCGGGGAAACGCGTATCATTCGTAAAGAGGGCAGCGGATATCATTTGAATACCAACCTTATCACAGGGGTGGTCCAGGATGACAAAGGGTTCATGTGGATCTCTACGGATCACGGAGGCATCAATCTCCTGGATAAGAAGGATTTTTCCATACAGTACCTCCTGAGCCGGGAAGATGACGACAAGAGTCTTAGCCAGAACAGCATCATATATCTCTATAAGGATCCGGCCGGTGTCATATGGATCGGCACTTACAAGCGCGGGGCCAGCTATTACCAGGCCGGCATGCTGAAATTCCCTCTGTACAGACATCTTGCTTCCAACCCCAACAGTCTGCCGTATGATGATGTGAACCGGTTTGTCGAAGACGCAAAAGGCAAT
>DASZVM010000504.1:0-3848 GCA_035547295.1 Puia sp.
CCTGATTTCGTAGGTCATACTTTAGCTGTGCACAACGGCAATAAGTTCATCCCCGTGTACGTAACGGAGTTCATGGTAGGGCATAAGCTGGGAGAGTTTGCGCCTACCCGCAACTTCAAAGGACATTCATCTAAAAAGATCGCATACAATAGTCGGCGGGTTTTAACCGCAGACCATAAATAGAATATATGGAAGCAGTAGCTAAATTGAGAAATTACCCGACGTCGCCCCGTAAAATGCGTTTACTGGCCGATGAGATCCGCGGTTTGAATGTTGAGAAGGCGCTGGCTTTACTCGAGCATCATCCTCAGCATTCTTCCACTCCGCTGCACAAGCTGTTGTGGTCTGCCGTAAAGAACTGGGAGCAGAAGAATGAAGGAACGAGCGCGGCCGACGCCAGCCTGGTAGTAAAAACGATCTTTGTGGATGGCGGCAGGATATTGAAGCGTATGCGTCCGGCTCCTCAGGGCCGTGGTTACCGTGTGCGCAAGCGCAGCAATCACGTAACGATCATCGTGGATTCAAAAACAAATTGATAAAACTTATTAAAGTATAATATGGGTCAGAAAACAAATCCTATCGGGGCAAGGCTAGGGATCATCCGTGGTTGGGAATCCAACTGGTATGGCAGCAAGAAAGATTATGCTACCAAGCTGATCGAGGACAACAAGATCAGGACCTACCTGAACGCCCGTATCAATAAGGGTGGGATTGCCAAGATCGTTATCGAGCGTACGCTGAACAAGCTGATCGTAACGATACACACTTCCAAGCCGGGGATCATCATCGGAAAAGGCGGTGGCGAGGTGGACCGTATCAAGGAAGAGCTGAAGAAGCTGACAGGCAAGGACGATGTCCAGATCAATATCCTGGAGATCCGTCGTCCTGAGCTGGATGCGAATATCGTGGGGGATACCATTGCCCGCCAGATAGAGAACCGCATCAACTACAAGCGTGCCATCAAGATGGCTATCGCATCGGCCCTTCGCATGGGCGCCGAAGGTATCAAGATAAAAGTCAGCGGTCGTTTGGGCGGTGCTGAAATTGCCCGTACGGAAGAGATCAAGCAAGGAAGGACGCCGCTGCACACGCTGCGTATGGACATCGACTATGCGAATGTGTTTGCCCTGACGGTCTATGGCAAGATCGGTATCAAGGTATGGATCTGTAAGGGTGAGGTGCTGGCGAAGAGGGACCTGAACCCCAACTTTGTCGGTGGCAAGGAAGGCGGATTGAGCGACCGCAGGGATAGAAGGGATGGCGACCATCATCATGGTCATGGCCGTGATGACCGCAGAGGCGGCGGAGACAGGGACCGCAGAGGCGGCGGTGGTGGTGATAGGAGAGGCGGTGGCGAGAGAAGGGACCGCAGGCACTAATCACCGAAGGCAACAACAGTAAAAAGAATAATAATCTCGAAAATAATTCAAGATGTTACAACCCAAAAGAACAAAGCATAGGAAGGCACAGAAAGGTCGCATTCGTGAGACTGCAAAAAGGGGTGATACCATTTCCTTTGGTTCATATGCTTTGAAATCGCTGGAAGCGATCTGGCTGACCAATCGTCAGCTGGAAGCTGCCCGTCAGGCCCTGACCCGTGCGATGAAGCGTGAAGGGAATGTTTGGATCCGTGTTTTCCCTGACAAGCCTATTACCAAGAAGCCGTTGGAAGTACGTATGGGTAAAGGTAAAGGTAACCCCGAATACTGGGCTGCGGTAGTCGAGCCGGGTCGTATCCTTTTTGAAGCGGATGGTGTTCCCCTGTCCGTAGCGAAGGAAGCGCTGGAGCTGGCTGCGCAGAAGCTGCCGATCAAGACGAAGTTCATTGTTCGTCGTGACGTAGTGGCTTAATGATCTGACGGAGACTAAAAAGTAAGAACAGTAAAAAGTTATAAAATGTCAAAGAGAATCGATTTCGTAAATAGCCTGAAAGACCTGAATGAAAATGATCTGAAGGCCCGTATCCAGGAAGATGAGCAGCGCCTGAAGAAGCTGGAGTTTGCGCATGCCATTTCTCCGCTGGAAAATCCGATGAGCATTCGCTCTTTGAGAAAGGACGTTGCCCGGCTGAAGACTGCCCTGGCCCAGAAAAAAACGGTCAAGGCATAGAAAAAATAACATGATCCCGTCCCCATGGGCTGCGGGAGCGTCAATAAAAGCAAAAAAAGCAAAACAATGGTTGAAAGAAATTTGCGCAAAACGAGGATCGGGGTGGTGAAGAGCAATAAGATGGATAAGACCATCACTGTGGCTGTTGAAAGGAAGGTGAAGCACCCTATCTATGGTAAGTTCGTAAAGAAGACTACCAGTTTCCACGCTCATGATGAAAAGAATGAGTGCACCATCGGGGACATCGTCAAGATCATGGAGTCCCGTCCGCTGAGCAAGACCAAGCGGTGGCGTCTGGTGGAAGTCGTTGAAAAGGCCAAGTAAGGATATTACAGTATTAATTATAAGTTTCATACGTCCTTGTGACGGATGGATATAAAAGCTAATAAAATGATCCAGCAAGAAAGCAGACTAAATGTAGCTGACAACAGTGGCGCCAAGGAGGTGTTGTGTATCCGGGTACTGGGCAATAGCGGACAGGACTATGCCGGCATCGGCGACAAGATCGTCGTCACTGTAAAGGATGCATTGCCTTCCGGTGGAATTAAGAAGGGGACTGTTGCCAAAGCGGTGATCGTCCGTACCAAGAACAAATTACGTCGCAAGGATGGCAGCTATATCAGCTTTGACGATAACGCGGTGGTATTGTTGAACCAATCCGACGAGCCTCGCGGCACGCGTATCTTCGGGCCTGTAGCCAGGGAATTGCGTGACAAGGGATATATGAAGATCATCTCTCTGGCTCCTGAAGTATTGTAGTCTATCATTCTCTGCGCAGGCAGGAAAAAATATAAAAAAATGAGCAACAGATTCAAACCCAAGTTTAATATCAAGAAAGGTGACAGCGTAGTCGTTATCACCGGAGACGATAAGGATCCCAAGAAGGCCCGTAAGGTCCTGGAAGTTTTCCCGGATGAGGCCAAGGTCCTGGTCGAAGGGGTGAACATCGTTACCAAGCATACGAAGCCTTCTGCGCAGAACACCAAGGGTGGCATTGTGAAGAGGGAGGCTCCCATCCACATCTCCAATGTATTGTTGTGGGATGCCAAGAGCGGGGCTGCTGCCAAGGTCAAACGTTCCAGAGAGAACGGGAAATTAGTTCGCATTTCTAAAAAATCAGGGGAGGTTATCAAATGAGTACTGCAAAATACACTCCGCGTCTGGCAGACAAGTACAAGAAAGATGTTGTACCTGCTCTCATGAAGAAGTTCAATTACGACACTGTCATGCAGGCGCCGAAACTGGAAAAGATATGTCTTAACCGTGGCGTCAACGGCGCTGTAACGGATAAGAAACTCGTCGAAGTGGCTGTGGATGAGCTGACGCTGATCACCGGTCAGAAAGCCGTCACCACCCAGTCCAAGAAGGATATCTCCAACTTCAAGCTGCGTAAGAACATGCCCATCGGTGCGCGTGTGACCCTTCGCGGAGAGAAGATGTATGAGTTCCTGGACCGCCTGGTATCTACCGCTCTTCCCCGTGTAAGGGATTTCAAGGGTGTAAATGATAAATCCTTCGATGGCCGTGGCAACTATACGCTGGGCATCACCGAGCAGATCATTTTTCCTGAGATAGATATCGACAAGGTAAACAAGATCACCGGTATGGATATCACGTTCGTGACTACCGCCGGCACCAACGAAGAAGCGTACGAGCTGTTGAAAGAGCTGGGTATGCCTTTCCGTAACATCAGGCCCGGCAGCAATCAATAATTCAACGTATTCAAACAAAAAAAGGAT
>DASZVM010000505.1:0-3379 GCA_035547295.1 Puia sp.
CCCCTGCAGGCGTTGATCATGTTGAACGACCCTACGGTGCTGGAAGCCGCCAGGGTACTGGCAGAGCGGTTGTCCCTGGAGCAGACGGCGGCACAGGATAAGATCGTAAAGGCTTTCCGCCTGATAGTCTGCCGTAAGCCCGCGGACCGGGAGCTAAAGACATTGGTCGACTATTATAATGAGCAGCTGCAGCAGTTCGCCAGCCGGAAACTGGATGCCCACCGGACGTTGGACGAGGGAGAATACAGACACGAGAAGCAGATAGATGAAAGCAGCGCCGCCGCCCTGATGAAGGTGGTCACCATATTATACAACCTGGAGGAAACCATCACAAAAACCTGACAGCGAACATGGAAAAAGAGATCATCGAACACGCCCTTCATATCAACAGACGCAAGTTCCTGTCGAGACTGAGTCTTGGCATCGGGAGCGTTGCCCTGGGCTCGCTGCTGATACCCGATCTGTTCAAAGGCGGTGGAGAAGAAGAGGCCGCGCTTATCGGCCTTCCCCATTTTGCCCCCCGCGCCAAACGGATCATCTATCTTTTTCAGAACGGTGCGCCGTCACAGCTGGACCTCTTTGATTATAAGCCCCTGTTGCAAAAGATGCACGGCGAGGACCTGCCTGCTTCCATCAGGAATGGTCAGCGTCTTACAGGCATGACGGCCGACCAGACCAGGTTCCCCCTGGCGGGTACGACGTTCCAGTTCAATCAGTACGGACAGTCGAGAGCGTGGCTAAGCGAGCTTTTACCTTTTACGGCCCGGGTGGTGGATGATATATGTTTTATAAAGACCGTATACACGGAGGCCATCAACCATGACCCTGCGCTGACATTCTTCCAAACAGGCGCGCAGCAGGGTAACAGACCCAGCATGGGCTCCTGGCTCAGCTATGGGCTTGGCAGCGAAAATAAGAACCTCCCGGCTTTTTGTGTCCTGCTTTCAAAAGGGAAGGGGAATGGGCAGGGGGTATATTCAAAGCTATGGTCAAATGGATTTTTGGATTCCATCTACCAGGGCGTCCAGTTCAGCAGCGGGGAGAACCCTGTTTTGTATCTGAACGATCCTTCCTCCATGAACCGGCAGGACAGAAGAAAGATGCTCGACAGGATCGCCGACCTGAACGATCAATCCTACAAAGAGTTCGGGGATCCCGAGATCGCTACCAAGATCCAGCAATATGAAATGGCCTATAGGATGCAGACCATCGTGCCTGAGATCACAGATACGTCCAGGGAGCCGGAGGATACGCTGAAGCTATATGGGCCGGAATGCCTGGTGCCGGGCACTTTTGCCGCCAACTGTCTGCTGGCAAGAAAATTATCCGAGAGCGGCGTCCGGTTTGTCCAGCTCTATCACCAGGGATGGGATGGGCACAACAATCTTCCGGGAGAGATAAAAGGACAGGCAAAGGACGTGGATCAGGCTTCTGCCGCATTGATCACCGACCTCAAGCAACGGGGCTTGCTGGATGAGACATTGATCATCTGGGGCGGGGAGTTTGGAAGGACGAATTATTGCCAGGGTAAGCTTACAAAGGATAATTATGGCCGGGACCACCATCCCCGATGTTTTACCGTCTGGATGGCAGGCGGCGGCGTACGGCCCGGTGTATATGGTGAAACCGATGATTTTGGGTACAATATAGCCAGGGACCCCGTTCACGTGCATGATTTTCACGCAACCGTCTTGTATCTTATGGGATTGGATCATGAAAAGCTTACATTCAAGCACCAGGGACGGCGCTACCGCCTGACAGATGTGGCAGGCAAGGTGGTCAATGGATTGATTGCTTAACGATGCACATGAACTGGAAAAATATCCTTTACAGCCTGACAATCGCTGCCAATTGTCTTCTTTGCTTTTTTTTGCTTTTTTATGACCGCCTGGTCGTGCCTTCATTCCTGCAGGTGGTGGGCCGGGCTCATCCGCTGTTCCTCCATTTCCCCATCGTTCTGTTTGCATTGTTCCTTGTCTGGGTATGGGCCATCCCAAAGAAAAGATTGTATTCCTCCGGTTTATCTGAAGAGGTCGGCGAATGGTTACTGCTTTCGGTGGCTTTTACTTCCGCTGTCACGGCCCTGATGGGTGTCCTCCTTTCAAAGGAGCCGGGCTATAACCCCGGGTCGCTGGCGTGGCATAAATGGAGTGGCGCCTGTCTGTCCCTGATCGTTCTTTTCTGGTACATATTCTACCGGCGGCTGAACCAGTCGCGGACATCATTGACGGTGGTGAGCGTGCTCAGCCTCCTGGTGCTGGTGATCGCGGGTCACCAGGGCGCAGCCATCACGCATGGCGATAATTTCCTGCTGGCGCCTGTGTATAAGGCTCGGGCGAAGGAAAAAGTACCCCTTGATGAAGCTATCGTTTACCGGGATATGGTCCAGCCTGTCCTGGAGGCAAAATGTATGAGCTGTCACAATGCCGGCAAGGCAAAGGGCGAGCTGGTGATGACGACGCCGGAGCTGCTGTTAAAAGGGGGTAAGAGCGGTGCCGTGCTGGATACTTCCGATGCCAATATGAGCTTGCTATTACAACGGATCCATCTGCCGGAAGAGGACAGGAAGCATATGCCGCCAAAAGGCAAGCCCCAGTTGAATGACCAGGAGATGACTATTTTATATAACTGGATCAGGGACGGCGCGAACTTTAAGGTAAAAGTGACCGGGCTGGAGCCGACGGATACGCTGCGAACCATCGCCGGCGAGCTCTTCAGGACTTCCGATGAGGAGGAGACCTATGATTTTGCTGCTGCCGGGGAGGATAAGGTCCGTCAATTAAATACGAACTACCGGGCTGTTTATCCACTGGCGACGGGCTCTCCGGCCATTGCAGCCGACTTTTTTGGCGCGTCCTTTTTTAAACCCGATCAGCTGAAGGACCTTCTTGCCGTAAAGACACAGCTTGTCTCCCTGAATCTTTCCAGGATGCCCGTTACCGACGACGATCTGTCTGTCATCAGCGAGTTTTCCAATCTGCGGGAGCTCGATCTCTCTTTCAGCAAGGTTACCGGGCGCGGTCTGCCTGCCCTGGAAAAGCTGCGCCACCTGAAACATCTCTCCCTGACCAATACGTCCGTCAAACGGGAAGATTTTTCAAAACTGCTTGCGCTGAAGGAGCTTCGTCATATCTATGTCTGGAATTCGGGATTGAGCTTTGCGGATGCGACGGAAATAAAAAGGAAATACCCCTTGCTGGATATTCAGACAGGCGCCCGTACGGACACCATGTCCCTGAAAATAAATCCTCCCGTCAATCAAACGACTGCGCAGGTGATCAGCGATTCCCCGATACAGCTTATGCTGAAACATTTTGTTCCGGGTACGACCATCAGGTATACCCTGGATGGGACTGATCCGGACAGCATTCATTCTATT
>DASZVM010000506.1:0-5181 GCA_035547295.1 Puia sp.
CAGGGCGTTGATGGCCAGGGTAGGGATGTATATGGGTGCATGGTCAGCCGCTGCCGAAGCGGCCACGACTGTAATAGACAGCAGCGGCGCCCTGCTGGAACGCTCGCCGGACAGCGTTTTTCAAAAGGGCAGCAGGGAAGCCCTCTGGCAGCTGCAGCCTGTCAGCAGCACGATCATGAACAGCGCGGAAGGGTATTATTACCTGCCCGTGGATAACCCGCAAGCAAGACCTTCCTATATACTTACCCCGTCCCTTTTGCAAAGCTTTGAAGCCGGGGACAAACGACGGCTGCGTTGGGTAGGGACAAAGACCGTGGGCGGGGTTGTGTATAGCTATCCCGCTAAATACAGACTGAGGGCCGGTCCCCCGTACCAGGAATACAATACCGTACTGCGGCTGGCGGAGGTCTATCTCATAAGGGCGGAGGCAAGGATGCAACAAGGCGCGCTGAGGGATGCCATCCGCGATCTGAATGTGGTGCGCAGAAGGGCCGGTGTCAAAGACCTGTCTTATGAGCTTACCCGCGAAGCGGTACTGGCGGCCGTCATGCAGGAGCGCAGGGTCGAGCTGTTTGCCGAATGGGGTCACCGCTGGGCGGACCTGTTACGATGGGGACAGGCAGACGCTGTCCTCTCCGTGGAGAAACCGCATTGGACGGCTAACGCAAAGCTATATCCATTGCCCCTGGCCGACCTGCAGCTGAACCCGGCCCTTGTGCAGAATGACGGCTATTGACCGTTTCAGTGTGTGAACAGTATCACATTCGGCGGGAGGGTATGCGGATAGGTGGAAAAGAGAAACCCATTGGCGAGGCGGGTACCGCCACCGGGCTGGGTGTTGACCAGCTTGCCCGTGGCAAACTCGAAGTCCGTGATAGCGGTGGCTGTGGAAGCGTACTCGAAAAAGAAATCCGTATCGTCCCAGTACCAGTAATACATCGTTTGCCTGGCTTCGGGACTTTTGTGGCGGGCAGGTGTAGCGCTGCCGAGGATGATCCATGCTGCTGCAAGGATGCACAGACGAAACATGCGGAGTGTCATAAATGTGGGTTTTACTGTTGAAACGCCACTTATCAGAATGCCATACCGAAGGGCCGGGCGGCAGAAAGTGAAGGTCAAAGAATAGAAAGGAAGAGTCAGGAAAGATAATATATGTATTTCAATAGATCGTCATCTGTTGTTAGCACTTATAGTAAAATAGAGGTTTCCCAGTAGGTTCTGATTACCATAACCCTATAATTTATTTAACATGAGATTGAATGAACCCTATTCTTTTTTCCGGCAGGTGATTGAAAGTGATCTGCCGTATATCGCACAGTGCATCGGCGCAGGCGCAGGCCTGCCTTATGCTGCATGGAGTAAGATACTCCATAGTCTTCAGCTGCAATTCAGGGACGAGGAGAATAGCTGGTGTCCCTATGCATGGGTGCTGGTGGTGGAGGACAGGCCTGTATTCCTGCTGGAGAGCATTGCGGATCAGCTGTATTTTACGGGGCCTCCGTCATGGCAGGAACATTCCCGCCGGATGATGCTGGCCTGGCAGGCGTCGCTGGTACATTTTTTTCTGCGGCTCGGATGCAAGGAGGTGCATATTGCGGTGCAGGAGCATCGTGTCACGGAACTGAGGGCATTGGAGAAGCTGGGCTGCAGACGGACGGGGGCTTTCACCGACAGGGGTGGTACACATTACCGGCTAACCTGTACGCCGGAGGAGCTTTGTCCTGTGGTTTGAGCCGTCCGGCGTTATGTTGTATTTAATAACCAAAACGATAAAGTAACTGCATGAAAAATAAGAAAGGCGGTGGGGCTCAACTATGGGGTATGATGATATATGATATCATCGACGATGGCTGCTTAAGTGGTGTATGGACAAATACCCATACGGAAAGTAAAAAGATCCTGAATGAGGTCGCCCGAAGAAAGAAGGGTGAAAGCAAGGATCCGGTGGCGGGTGAGTATTATGTCTCGTGGATCGAAGAGAAGGGAGGACCGGTATCAGGTACGTTAAAGGTGGAATCAAAGATCACGCATTATGCGTTTGAGTGGATCATCAGCGGCAAGACGTGTTTTAAAGGAGTGGGGATACTGCTGGGGGAGAGAAGGCTTGCCGTGACATACTGGGATGGGGAGGGGATATGTTTGCCGGCAAGTTAATCCCGTACAAAAAATGTAAATCCTTACATTTATTCCTAAATCACGCAATCGATGTTACCTATCATACGGCGGACCTTGTTCCCGGCGATCCTTTTCACCTGCCTGGCAGCGGCTATACCGGCCACAGCACAAAAAATGGATTTTGAAGAATACGAGCCGAGATCCACGCTCGTCGTACCGGCGCATATTACCACCCGGGCGAAATATCCCTTTATCGATATCCATAACCATCAATGGTCGATGCCGACGCAAAACCTTCAGGAGCTGGTCAGCGAAATGGACAAGCTCAACATGGCCATTATGAATAACCTCAGCGGGAGAGGGTACCGGGATGCGGGCGGTTTTTTTGACGTGCAGGATACGACGTATTTCAAAAGGGCGCAGGCCAATATCCGGGCGCATTACCCCAACCGGATCATCCAGTTCACCAATATTTCGTTTGCCCGTTTTGGACAAAAAGGCTGGACGGAGCGTGCGGTGAAGGAGCTGGAGACGGATGTCCGCAACGGGGCAAGAGGGTTGAAGATCTATAAGGATCTTGGTATGGAATTCAGGGATGACCAGGGAAAAAGGATCCCTGTCGATGCGCCGGGGCTGGATGCCGTCTGGGAAAAGTGCGGGGAGCTGCATATTCCCGTGCTGATCCATTCCGCCGACCCGCCTTCATTCTGGGATCCCCTGGATAAATATAACGAACGATGGCTGGAGCTGAAGACCCATCCCGACCGGAAGGCGGAGACCAGCGCCGCGCCCTGGAAAACCATCATCGAAGAGCAGCATCATATATTCAGGGCGCACCGGAATACCATTTTTATCGCGGCTCATTTTGGCTGGCTGGCAAACGATCTTGCTTCGCTGGGAAAATTATTGGATGAGTGTCCCAATGTAAATGTGGAAATAGCGGCCATCATCGCGGAGCTGGGAAGACAACCCCGGCAGGCGAGGGAGTTCTTTATCAAATACCAGGACAGGATCCTTTTTGGAAAGGATTCCTGGGTGCCTTCGGAATACGCCACTTACTTCAGGGTGCTGGAGACCGCCGACGAATATTTCCCTTATCATAAGAAGTACCACGCTTTCTGGCGGATGTATGGTCTTGCGTTGCCGGATGAAGTGCTTAAGAAAGTATATTACAGGAATGCGCTGCGCATTGTGCCGGGATTGGATAAGTCCGCCTTCCCTCAATAAGATAGAGCGCACCGGAAATAAAACCACTGCTGCCGTTGGGTAAACCGCTGTTTTATCCGATGGAGATGTTGCTATTTTCATCTTATGAAAATTATATTTTATTTACTGCTGATGGCGGCGCCATCCTTTTTGTACAGCCAGAACCTGAGTGATTTCCAAACAGCGGCCAGTGCCGATGGCGTGAACCTGATACCTTATTCCGAGCTTCGCAAGGAAGCCACTTCCATCGCCGACGAGGTGCAGCGTAGAAAGGATGAAATAAAACAATTCGATTACGATGTCTTTGAAAAACAAAAGAACAATTTGCTAAAGGATAACAAAAAAGCGAACCAGGAGATCGAAGACATCAAAAAAGAGCTCGACGAATACAAAAAGAAAGTTCCGGATGCAAGTATTGCCTGCTTCGATGGTGATCTCAACACAAGGAAAAAGGCGATCGACGACAACAACAGCAAGATAAAGGACATGAATGACAAGATGAAGAATGCCGTGGATGTATTCGGCAGGCTCTATAACGCCCGCGCGGGATTACGGGAATATTTCGAAAAAGCGTTGAGCCAGCTGTCTGATACGCAGTCCAATCCAAACAAGGTTTTGGGTGACAGCCCGTCGGACGATGATAAAAAGAAGCTGGAAGACTATATCAGGGTGATCCAGGACCAGATACAATCCCGTATAAAAGAGCACAAGGAGCAGGAGGACGGCGCCAAAAAAAGACAATCGGACTACCAAAGCCTTATAGACAGGACCGAGCCGAAATCATAAATTTTTTCCCATATTTGCCGGGAAATATTTACTCATGTTGTCGAGAACCCGGCTAACGATCATCCCATTTCTGCTGATATTTGCTCATTCACTCTTCGCCCAAACGTGTCCGTTGCCCACACGCTGGACAGCTGTCGCGGCTGCGCAATCTATTCCCCTGTCGGAATATCCCCGTCCCCAGCTACGACGGGCCGACTGGCTCTGTCTCAACGGATGGTGGGATTATATGGGGGGAAAAGACAAACCTGATGCGGCAAACCCCGGAGAGGCCGCGTCTTTTGGTGAGAAGCCTGAAAAAATCAAAGTCCCTTTTTGTCCTGAATCCTTCTTATCGGGCATCGCCCGCCGTCAGGAGATCAATTTATGGTACCGGCGTCATTTTCGTATCCCGGCGGGTTGGAAAGGCAAGCATGTACTCATCCATTTTGGCGCGGTGGATCATGACGCGACCGTCTTTATCAATGGCCGTAAGGCGGGTGTCCATGCGGGAGGCTATGATGAGTTCAGCATCGATATTACCGCCCATCTCCGGGACGGAGAGAATACAGTGGTAGTGGCTGCCCATGATCTCAATGACGGCCGGACCCCTTCCGGCAAGAACGGTCCCAGGGGCGATTATACGTTTACCTCCGGTATCTGGCAGACCGTTTGGCTGGAGCCAGTGGCTGCTGACCATATCTCGTATATACGGCTTACACCGGACCTTGCCAATAACAGGCTGGCTATTACTGTGGATGCTACAGGCGGGGCCCGGGTTATTGCCCGTGCGTTGAAGAGCGGTATGCTTGCCGGCACTGCTACCGGCCGAGGGGGAGAGACGTTTTATTTGCCAGTGAGCAAACCTGTCTACTGGACCCCGGATAATCCTTTTTTATATGATCTTCAGCTGAGCCTGGCGGATGATACCGGGCGAACCACGGATGTCGTGAAGAGCTATTTTGGGATGCGGGATATAAAGCTGGAGAAGGTGAATGGCGTTATGCGACCGCTGCTGAACGGCAGGTTTGTCATGCAGCTGGGTTTGCTGGACCAGGGTTACTGGCCTGACGGGGTACTTACGGCGCCGACGGATGA
>DASZVM010000507.1:0-8693 GCA_035547295.1 Puia sp.
CGGCTGTGTATTTCCCGTCAACGAAGCGATGCCTCTCACAAATACCGTGAAGTCTGCGCCCGGCTTACCGGACGGCAGAAGGACCTGTACGCCCGGGGCCTTGCCGGCGATGACCTCCGCCGCGCTGACCACCGGGCGTACGCTTACATCCGACACGGAAACGGTGGAAATGGCGGAAATGATGTCCTTCCTCCGTTGGGAACCATACCCGATCAAAACGATATCGTTCAGGGATGTGTTGGCCAGGTGCAAGGTCACATTGATATCCGTATGACCGTCGACGGGCACGTCGATCCCTTCATAACCTACAAAACTAAAATGCAATATCGCATGATCGTGGACATTGATCGTGAACTCCCCGTTTGCATCGGTGATCACTCCTTTTCTGCTGCCCGCAAGGATCACCGACACACCGGCCATGGGCTTGCCGCTGCTGTCTCTTACGCGGCCATGAACATCCGTACCTACGGGCGGCGGCGTATTGTCCTGTTTACGTTGTACGACCACCGTTCTTTCAACGATGGACCAGGTCAGCGGCTGATTTTTGAAAACCTGTTCCAATGCTGCATCCAGCGAAACATTTTTGATCCGGATATCCACGTTCTTAGTACTATTCAGCACCTCGTCCGTGTACAGGAACGAGTATCCCGTTTGTCTGGTGATCTCCGAAAAGGCCTTTTCAAGAGGAACGTTTATTAGTGAAAGAGAGACCTTTTGCGAGTAGACCCTGGTGCTGACCTGCAGGCAGGCCGCAAGGACCAGGAAAGCAGTTAGTTTCATAATCAGCAATCATTTGATCGGCACAGGAACGACAACCTTAAGGTTTTACAATAATCTTCTTTTTATCGATGGTGAAATGTACGGCGCCTGTAAGCTCCAGCATTTTAAAAACCTCCGATGCATTGACGCTACGCGAGATCGTCCCTCTGAAATGTTCATTCGTCCTTCCCTGGTATTCTACATCCACATCATACCAGCGGACTATTTCTCTCATTACAGATTCGATGGATGCGCCCCCGAACTGAAAAACGCCATTCTTCCAGGCTACCGCCTCATTCGCATCCGCCTCCAGCAGCCTGAAAGCGCCGGATTGCCTGTCGACACGTCCTTCCTGGCCGGGTTTCAGCAAATGAGAGATTTTTCCATTCGTCACCTTTACGGACCCTTCCAGCAAGGTCGTTTTGATGGCATTTTCATCCTCGTAAGCCATCACATTAAAATGCGTGCCCAGCACATTTATCTCCATATTACCCGCCATTACTTTAAAAGGCTTGTCTTTGTTATCGGCCACCTCAAAATAGGCCTCGCCGTTTAGCTTCACGGCTCTGTCCGCGCCCGTAAATGCGGTGGGGTAGGCCAGCGATGAAGCCGCATTGAGCCAGACTTTAGTACCGTCGGGTAATATTACCTGGTACTGGCCGCCACGGGGTGTCTGGATCGTATTCATTTCCGGAGCCGGATGTGCCGCGGCAACGTTATATCGCAATTGTCCGTCCTGTTTGTCGATAAGGGTTCCGGCCACCTTCCTGATAACACCGTTCTTCGCAGCTCCTAAGTTTACCATCGATCCATCGCCCAGCAACAACGTTGCCTTATTGCCACCGGGCAGCAGGTCACTATGCGACATGGCTACAGGCGGCGCGCCGGCAGCCGCCTGGTGGGGCTTGCGCGCGTTCCAAAGATATAACCCCGTAAGGCTCGCCGCGACCAGCGTCGTCGCGGCGGCTATCCATCGGACGTAATACCCCATGCGGCGGGTTGTCTTTTGAGGTTCCTGCCCGATGGCACGCTGGAGCCGGGTATTTATACGTATCCTGACATCGTCTTCCGTCTCCCGCTGGGGAGGGAACACCTCTTCGATCTCATCTTTGTCTGCCGCATCGAACCATTGATGCAATAATGCCTTCTCTTCATCCGTAGCAGTGCCTGATGTGAACCGGTGAGCTAATTCAGCCAATAACGCTTTATCCACGATGCTCCATTTTTATAGTTGAGTTGTGCAACAAAACTTTACCCTTAGTCAGAAAAAAATAAAGAAGGCATGGTCTTTCAGCCTTCTACGGATCAGGCGTAGCGCCTTTGTCAGGTGGGCTTCCGCGGTCTTCACCGAAATATTGAGCCGCTCAGCGACCTCCGGCAATGGTTGATCCTCCAATTTGTTATAAATAAATACCAGGCGGCACCTTTCCGGCAGTTCATTCGCTTGTTGCCTTACGATCTCCAGCAGCAGTTTGTCATCGATCGGGATCTCTATGGCCGCGAGCTCCATCTGCCGGCTGCCCGCGATCTCTTCTTTTTTCGCCCGGCGGTTTTCGGCAGCCACATAGTGGTAGACAGCATATCTCGTAACAGCGGCCAGGTACGGGGCCGGCTCTTCGATCTTCAGCGTCTTACGCTTGCGCCAGATGGTAAAGAACACGTTCTGTACGATCTCTTCGGCTGCCGTGGTTGATTTGAGACGTTTGTGCGCGAGGTAGTAAAGTTTGCGCCAATAGCGATCATACAGCTCCTGGAATGCGTGGGCATTGTCCTGCTTTAGTAAACGCAGCAGCTCCAGATCGTTTAATGCCATGCAATCGCTCATATATATGCAAAACTATCTAAATGCAGCTAATTAATACGCTAAAATCATGCTAAATAAAAAAAATCCCGGGGACACTAAGGGTGATTGCTTCTCTCGCGACTCAAGCCTTGATATGAGGATCAGCTCTGCCTGCTTTATTGTATTTGTAACGCTTACGCTCTATGCAACCGATGCCAACAGCCAGTCGCCTGAAAAAACAACTTTTCAAACAGGAGGCTCCTGGAAACCAACCACGGATACAAGATCTGATGTAGCGATAGTATATGGTGTTTCCGACAGACCGGGCATGACATTTGAACAACGGGTACAGTCCTGGCGCGACCGGGGTTATGCCGTGGCTTTTATGACGGGTATTGCCTGGGGGAACTACCAGGAATATTTTACAGGGAAATGGGATGGGTCGCCTCACTTTGATGAAGGGCAGAAGGAGCAGAACGGGGATACCATCTGGCATGGAAGATTGACGCCCTATATTGTACCCAGCAGGAATTTTTTGACCTATTTCAAGGAAAAGATCATCCGGCGGGTGATCGATGCCGGTATAGATGCCATTTACCTGGAAGAGCCGGAATATTGGGCACTCGCGGGTTACAGCGAAGCTTTTAAAAAAGAATGGAAGGGTTATTATGGTTTTGACTGGCGTCCCCAGCATGAGTCCCCTGAAAACACTTATCTCTCCAATAAATTAAAATACCATCTGTATTACAGGGCGCTACAGGAAGCATTTACCTATGCCAAAACGTATGGCCGCAGCAAAGGCATGAACGTAAGATGTTACGTACCTACGCATTCGCTGTTGAATTATTCCTTGTGGCAGATCATCAGTCCCGAGGCAAGTCTTGCTTCCCTCTCCTGTGTGGATGGGTACATTGTGCAATCATGGACGGGTACTGCACGGGAGCCGAATTATTTTAACGGGATCGCAAAAGAGCGCACTTTTGAAACTGCTTTCCTGGAATATGGATGCATGCGGTCGATGACTGTGCCCACGGGCCGGAAATTATTTTTTGAGAACGACCCTGTCGAAGATGTACGCCGTGACTGGAGCGATTATAAAAAGAATTATGAAACGACCTTCGCGGCAGAGCTTTTCTATCCCGATATCGACAATTACGAGGTCATGCCCTGGCCCGATCGCATCTTTGACGGGCAATATTTTATCAGCCGGACGAGTAACGAAAAGGCGCCGATGCCAAGGTCCTATTCCACGCAATTGCTGGTGATGATCAATTCCCTGAACAATATGCCTGTTTCGGAAAATAAGACATCCGGAACACAGGGCATCAGTGTGCTGATGGGTAATTCACTCATGTTCCAGCAGCTGCCTACCCACGACAATGGAAAAGCTTTCGAGGATCCCTACTTCTCAAATTTTTATGAAAGCTCGGGTATGTTCCATCGATATCCCAAAAACACCAGGCTGACAGACCCTCTCTTATCCAATTTTTATGGTGAGGCGTTGCCTTTCCTGAAAATGGGCGTGCCCGTCAATATCGTTCACCTGGAAAATACCGGGTATGAGAAAGCGTTCAGCGATACGAAGGTCCTGCTGATGTCGTATTCAAATATGAAACCGCCCAGCGAAAAAGCGCATGCGCACCTGGCACAGTGGGTACGCAATGGAGGGATAATCATTTATTCCGGTCGGGACGACGATCCTTTTCAGACGGTGAAAGAATGGTGGAATTCGGATGGGAAGGATTACCGTTGTCCTTCTGACGATCTCTTTGAAAAATTGGGAGTTGGCCGGAATCCGGGGGAAGGCGTATATCCGGTGGGTAAAGGTACTTTATGTATTATCAGGAAAGACCCTAAGGAATATGTGCTGAGCAGTGACGGCGATACGTCTTTGAGGCAAAAAGTGGAGATGTTGTATCAGCAGGCCACCGGCGCCAGAGTCGAGTATAAGGATAATTTTTATCTCCGTCGTGGCCCGTACGAGATCGTATCCGTGCTGGACGAAGGGGTAACCGCTGATCCGTATATCATCAAAGGGAAGCTGATCGATCTTTTTGATCCTGCCCTGCCTGTGTTGTCGGAGAAAAAGGTGTCCCCCGGCGAACAGGCGTACCTGTACAATATTGAGCAGGTGGGTGATCCGGGGAGGCCCCAGGTGCTTGCGTCCGCGTCGCGGGTGTATGAAGAGAAGGTTGAAAAGAAAAGTTATTCCTTTGTGGTCAAGAGTCCGGCTGGTACGATGAATGTGATGCGGGTCTTGCTGCCGGCTGAGCCGCGAAAGATCACCGTCACCGACCTGGCCGGCAAACCTATCCCGGGAGTGGCCACGTCCTGGGACGGTTCTTCCAAAACAAGTTTCCTGAGTTTTGAGAACGATCCGGATGGGGTAAAGGTGAGGGTTGAGTGGAGGTAGAGGCATATTTCTCGCCTCGATGTGCATTCGCGCTATCCATCTGCCTGATCGCTATTGGCGCCTGATTCATCTGTCGGTGATTGTTTCACGGACTCCTGCTTACGCTTCAGCTCAATCATCTGCTGAAGATATTGCTGCCGGGTGTCATGCAAGCTTTCCCGGCGTTCATCCCTCCTGGCGTGCTGCTTCCGGTTGAACTCATAGAAAAGAAATATGGCAATGCCTGCGCCAAACATCACTCCGGGAACATAAATGGTCATGGTAGGGTTTTTGTCAAAGTACAAAAAGTATGGTACTTCCGCAACCTAGGCGCCCCGTTGCCGCCGGCTGGTAAACCCGTCCCCGGTGTAAATACTTCCTAATCATTTTTTCTTTCCGGGTATTATGTTACCTTTACATTGAGCACAGACTACCGCGCTGTGAAGACATTTCCCTCCCTACTCCATGAATTCCCCCGCAAAGCCATCCATTAAAAGCAGCGCTTCATTCATTTGTCATTTATAAGATAACCATTAAAAGGACTGCCATGCACCTTATTCTACGCACGGTGGCTTCAGCTTTGCTGCTCACCCTTCTCGTAATCTTCATTGCCATCGAACAAGGCAAGGCCCAGGGACAAACAACTACTCTTACCATTCGTGAAGGTCTACCCGATACCGATGTCACTGTCAAACAGGTGACCTACGGCAATGGTATCTACCTTGCCTGCCTTATCTATCCGGTGCGGCTGTATAGCTCGCTCGACGGCATCAATTGGTCGAAGATCACCGGCCCGCCGCTGGGCCAGGACTCGAATATCAATGCCTATCGCCAACAGGCTTCTATTGCATTCGGTGCGGGGCGTTTCGTCCTGACATCAGATAGCGGCCGGATCTTCTCTTCTGCTGACCTTTCCACATGGACGCCCTCGGCTTCGGGCACGACCAACAACATCGCAACAGTACAATATTTGAATGGAAATTTCTACGCGGTGGGAGATGCCGGTCTCTTTCTTTCTTCTCCGGACGGTCTTACGTGGACGATGAGGACGATAGGGGTCCCGAATCCGGGGTACGATTATCAGGAGGTCTTATACGGTAATGGTCATCTGGTCATCACGTCCGTCGTGCCGCACGTCGTGTACGACAGTTCGAGCGCCGGATGGAGGGCCGACAGTTCCCGCCAATTCAACGAGCATGGATTTGCCAGGGGGCGTTTCTATGAATTCAGTGTGAATTCGAACATGGTATCCACGGATATGCAGAACTGGTCGCCCATTTCGGTGGCTCCGGACGCCGGCGCCGGCTTTGCCGTCTTTGAAGACAGCACGCAGGTGTATCTATTAAGCGGCAACTACGACGTGATCAACGGTTCGCAAGTATGGGATGGCAGGATCTCTGTCTCTCCCGACGGTATAAACTTTGGCCCTATCAACTCCAAAAGAGTAGCCGGTCAGGGAGGGGGCGCCTATTTCAATCACCGGTATTTTATCTACCCCGGAACTGCGCATAGTTTGTTGACGGGCTCCGCCGACGGCGTCCATTTTTATACGCAGGGGAGCAACAAGTCTTTGCTGGCAACGAACGGGCTTATCAATGTGAAGCTGACGCTGACGGCCGATGGGGCATACATTTACACATCGGAGGGCTTCACGAATTGGATACCACGTGACACGATCTCAGGAGTCGCCACACTATTCTATGACGGAAATGATTTTTGGGCCGTAGGAACAGAAACCTTTACTTCTCCCGACGGGATAACCTGGACAGAGAAAGGCGCCTCCGTCCATGCGTTTAACGGGATGGCTTATGGCAGCGGAACGTATATCGCCTGGGGTCCGGGTGATGAGTATGGAGACTCGCTTTGGTACTCTTCAGATGGCGCGAACTGGGCACATTCCACCACTCCGCAGGGAGTGGTCATACCGCGAGCGCCGCCAACCACCATTCCATATGGCAGTGTGGTGCGGGTACGTATCCTCAACGGCCATATTTTCATTTTTGCGACCGGCGGGACTTTGTATTCCACAGACGCGAGCAGCTATGGTTTTATGCCTGATGGCCTGCCGGGCGGCGATATCGCCTATGATGCGGACAGCGCAAGATATTATTTTTTGGGCGTGGGTACTGACAGCGTTGGCAAAAAGACGATCATCACTGCTTCAGTGACAGACCCCGCCACTGGTGCGGGGGCGAGGTCCGTGGTTGGCAGCCTCACCGGACCTGCCGCAGACGCCGGCGTGTCAGGCTTTTACACTTTTGCATATGGTCACGGGCATTTTTTTACCACATTCGATGACGGCTCATTCCCGCCTTATCCGTCCACGTATCTGCTTTACACCTCCGACCAACTGCATTGGGAGAGCCGGCTATTGGATCGTCAAATGGAGATCAGCAGCTCATTGGCGGCAAACGATACCATGGCCATCGAGGGTACGCATGCGTATGAGATCATTGCGAGCTTTTCAAACGGATCCGTACTTCCGGTGACCCTGCTGAACTTCCAGGCCGCAGCGCAAGACAACACCAAAGCATTGCTAACCTGGCAGACCGCTTCCGAGCAAGCCAGCAGGCACTTTATTGTCCAACGGAATGGAGGTGTGAATACATATAGCTGGGATAGTATTGGCGTCGTCCCCGCTGCGGGCAACAGCAACTCATTGCTTAACTATACCTTTACCGACCAATATCCGTTAATGGGCGCTAATTATTACCGGTTGGCGCTCGTCAATGCCGATAATAACAGGCAATATAGCGAGGTGAGGGAGGTATCGATCATACGGGATGCTGCGATCACGGTCTATCCTAACCCTGCGAGGGAACAATTGGTAATTCAGCGGACGATTGATAATGGAGCGGGGATTGTAATGCTCTATGATGCGGAGGGACGGGTGGTATTGCAAAGGGCTTTGACGGGGACTGGCCTGACGTTGTCCCTGGGGCATCTGGCAGCAGGAGCATATCAATTGATCATCCGGCAGCCGAATGCAGCGGTATACCGTCAGCAAATATTGCATTATTAGAAAGGCGAGCCTGGGCGGCCTTTATGTCCTTATCCGATACGATGCCGGCTGGTTTGTTACGAAGACTGGCAACCTTGTCATCGGAACGCTTGTCAGTTATGGACCGGCCATCATCCCCCTGCTCCTGGCCAAACAGCGGTATCCGCTATCAAAAGAAGGTGACGAGGGAACAGAGGAGCGCGTCGTAAATAGGCTAACTATTTGCTATGATCCTCCGGCTCGGGCAAAGGTTTTCTCGCTATTTCGGTTGCCAATTACTGTCAAACCTTTTTTGTTGAAAACCAATGTTGCCGAAGTCATACGTAACCATATTACCATTGTGATTATCACTTGAGAAATTGTATCGTTTTTGAAAATCGAATACTTTCTTCCGCGATGCCCATATATGGCATACAGGTCGGCCCCTACCTGACATTCGTACTGCAGTTCCCAAAGGGATTTAGTCCGGAATTGCAAAATGCTATTGTCCCACCTTGTGATATCATACCTGGCTTTAAACCAAGATAACCTTTTATTAATTGTCATTTTTGCCCTTTCTTCACCAACTTTAAACAGATTTACTTCTGGAAGTAATTGAAAAAGTCGCCTTGACGCTAGATATGTTTCTTGACCATCCACAAAAATTCTGTATTTGTCGCCGATGGATATTTTCTTTTGATTTACGTCTATCTCCATTGAGCTATGCGTTTTGCGAGTTCTTTTAGGTTCACGCACTAATCTTTGTGGCGAAATTGCTC